>NZ_DATIRM010000201.1:0-4573 GCF_035469765.1 Psychrobacter sp. | reverse complement strand
GATTATGCTCAAAAACGTTGGCGAAGCAGGTATCGATGTTGCTAATATCTCAGTCACCAAAGCCATGTCGATTCCAGCACTCGGCATGCTTGTTGGTTTACTGATTGCCGTCTTTATCAGCTATCGTAAACCGCGCCAGTATCAGCAGCTGGCAATTGATAAAGAAGCACGCGATGCTGTAGTAGAAGGTGATGCGTTAAGCAAAACCGCAGCTACTGCGCAGACACAAAGCAAGATGAAAACGTTGGTTGCGATTGCAGCGATTGTAACCGCTTTTGTCGTGCAGCTATATACTGACTCACTTTTGCTTGGTTCGATGTTTGGCTTTGGCGTCTTTATGGCAACCGGCGTCGTCAAGTGGCGTGATGCCGATACGGTCTTTAATGATGGTATCAAACTGATGGCGATGATTGGCTTTATCATGATTACTGCACAGGGCTTTGCTGAAGTCATGAAAGCGACCGAGCAAATTCAGCCATTGGTTGATGGGGCGGCCGCTTTATTTGGTGGTAATAAAGCGATGGCAGCATTTATTATGCTATTAATTGGCTTGATTGTGACCATGGGTATCGGTTCTTCATTCTCGACCATTCCTATTCTAGCCGCGATTTATGTGCCGCTCTGCATTTCGCTAGGCTTTTCGCCACTCGCGACGGTAGCTATTATCGGAACGGCTGGCGCGCTTGGTGATGCAGGTTCTCCAGCGTCAGATTCAACATTGGGGCCAACTTCTGGTCTAAACGTTGATGGGCAGCATGATCATATCAAAGACAGTGTGGTACCGACCTTTATCCATTACAACATTCCGTTATTGATATTTGGCTGGATTGCGGCGATGGTGCTTTAATTAACAATATAAACTCTTAATGTCGATATAAAAAAGGCGAGTGATTTCATAATCATTCGCCTTTTTGGTTTTTTATAGTCAGGGAAAAGTAATATCCATACATCATGTACTGCTGATATTAATTTTTCTTGCTTGCTGTGCCTACGCAGACAGAGGCTACAAAAAATTTATACCAGCAGTACTGTAGCGTTTTTAAGATATTTTAACTATATGATGATGTGATTTATGCCTTTCTTAATACGAATCATCAAAATCCTCAATCTCACTATTTAACCCACTCAAAAATTCATCACTCTGCGCCAGCAGCTCATTTAAGCGGCGTTCATTGATAACCCTTGCCAGCTCATCAGCGCTAAAAGACTGCTCCTGACTATAATATAGCAGCTCATAATCCGCTTTTTCTAACTCTTGCAAATGTTGTTCGACATTCTCTGCGCTAGAGTTAGCATCAATAGATTGTTTATCATTTTTCATCGAAACCACCTTAAGCCACGTGGTGTAATCAAACCATCTAACGGCACATCCCACGGCTGACGTTCTAGTTGCTCGACCACTTGGAAGTCATAACACCAGCCAATTTTTAATGGCCTTTTCGCGCCTGAGTGATAGCTTTTACCAAGGGTTGCATCATAAAATCCGCCACCCATGCCCATACGATTGCCGTTTTTATCGACCGCTACTAACGGACAGATAATGACGTCTAATTCTGCTGCCCACAATAATCTGCGATGATGGTTTTGTTTCATGCCTAAGCTGTGAATGCGTGTCGGTATATTTAACAGTTTTGCATGATAAATAGGCACAAAGCGCAGACGCTTATCATCGTTGCCATTGCTAGTACGACCAAACGATCCGACCACCGGCAAATACGGCAGATAGCCTAAGCTTTGACACCAGTCCAATAGTGGCTGAGTGGGTAGCTCACCAAAGCCATCATAATATAAGCCAATACGTGCACGCGGAGGCAGACGCTGCTGTAATTTGGTTAGATGCAAACCTGCTGAATGCGCCAATTGCCTACGTGTGCCTGCACTTAACTGGCGACGCTGGCGAGTAAAATGGCGTCTGGGCGGATTAGTTATTATTAACTCACTTTTCTCAGTATTTTTTATTTCAGGATGCATAGATAGAGTATCCGACGATGTAGGAAATCAATGGTGGCTGGTCGTTTTAGTTATCCGTAATGACTATTTGTCAATATTCAACGCGCCTTAGTCATGCTATCATAACGCCACTTTATATCGTGCTTTTCTTTCATGTGCAGCAGCTGTTGCATTTTTTATGAACAACCATTCATTAATAAACCATCGAAGAGGGTAGTTATGTCGACACAGAATCAGGCAACTCGTACCGAAAAAGACACTATGGGCAATGTGGAAGTCCCAGCTGATGCATATTGGGGTGCACAAACCCAGCGTAGCCGCGAAAATTTCAAAATCGGTGGCGAGACCTTGCCGCGTCCGATGATTGAAGCGATGGCACTGGTCAAAAAAGCCGCAGCGATTACCAATGCGAGCCTTGAGCGTATCGATACAGACAAGCGCGACCTTATCGTCCAAGCTGCTGATGAAGTTATCAACGGTGGTCTAACGGATCAGTTCCCGCTAGTCGTTTGGCAGACAGGTTCTGGCACCCAGTCAAATATGAACATGAACGAAGTATTGGCAAACCGTGCCAATGAAATCGCTGGTAACGAGCGTGGCAGCTACACACCGATTCATCCGAATGACCACGTCAACCATGCTCAATCTACCAATGATAGCTTCCCAACAGCGATTCGTGTTGCTGCTGCCCGTGAAATCAATGGTTTATTGATTCCAGCGGTAAAAGCGCTACGTGATACCTTGGATGCTAAAGCTAAAGAATTCGATAGCATTGTTAAAATCGGTCGTACGCATTTGCAAGACGCCACGCCTTTGACATTAGGTCAAGAGTTTAGCGGTTATGTTAGCCAACTTGACCATTCACTGGTACGTATCGATAATGCGCTACAGGGCTTGTATGAATTGCCACTAGGCGGTACGGCGGTAGGTACGGGTCTAAACGCCCATCCTGACTATGCGGTAAAATCAGCTGAGCAATTGGCGACATTGTCTGGTCTTCCATTTGTGACGTCACCAAATAAATTTGAAGCACTAGCTGCTCGTGATGCTGAAGTATTTGCTTCAGGCGCACTAAAAACGCTAGCAGGCAGCTTAAACAAAATCGCTAACGACGTACGTTGGTTGGCATCAGGTCCTCGTTGTGGTTTGGGCGAATTGACGATTCCTGAAAATGAGCCAGGCTCTTCTATTATGCCGGGTAAAGTGAACCCAACCCAGTCAGAAGCAATGACGATGGTTGTTGCGCAAGTTATGGGTAACGATGTAACTATCAGCATGGCAGGCGCGTCAGGTAACTTTGAGTTAAACGTCTACAAGCCAGTTATCGCGTTTAACCTATTGCAATCTATCAAACTGCTTGGCGATGCGTGCAATAGCTTTAACGAAAACTGTGCTGTTGGTATCCAGCCAGTAAAAGACAAAATCGATGACTTCTTACATAATTCATTAATGCTAGTGACTGCGCTTAACCGTCATGTTGGTTATGAGAACGCAGCAAAAATCGCTAAGACTGCTTATAAAGAAAACAAAACGTTGAAGCAAGTTGCGGTTGAGCTAGAATTGTTAACTGAAGCTCAGTTTGATGAGTGGGTTATTCCTGCTGATATGGTAAACCCTAAGTAAGCTATCTAGTACTTTCTTAGAGTAGTCAAAAGACCTTGTCACGTAATGTGGCAAGGTCTTTTTTATGTTTTATATATTTGGTGTAGGAGCTATTCCTGCTTTGCGCTACTAGCCTGTAGTCACTGTAAATACCCAATTTTTAACACAGTACATGAAAAAAGTGGAAGAGTAATGATAGCAAATATTATGAGCCCAATTCACCTTGGCGAAGTACTAAGAGAAGGTTTTCTTGAACCGCTCGATATGAGCGCCAATGCGTTAACAAACAAGTTAGGTGTCACACCTGCACGTATCAACGAAATTGTACGTGAGAAGCGAGGGATAATAGCAGACACAGCGTTGCGCTTAGCCAAGTATTTTGGTGGAAATGCCCAGTTTTGGCTAAACCTACAATCCACTTATGAGCTAGGTTTGGTTGAGACTGATGACCTCCAATTCTTAGATGATATTAAGCTTGTTAAGTATGCTTAAAAATATGAAAATCGCGTAAGAAAAAGGCACATGAATTATTCATGTGCCCTTAGTAATTCACTTATATTTTTATAAAAATGTATTAATTATTTGATTTCAAGCTTTTTATGCTCTGAGTCAGTCTCTTTAGGGAGCACTAGCTTCAGTACGCCATTCTCATAGGATGCTTCAGCCGCATCTACTTTTATCTTATCAGGCAACTGGAAGCTACGGGATACTGAGCCAAAATAACGCTCACTGCGCAAGACTTTATTACCGTCTTTTTGCTCATCTTTTTGCTCAATTTCAGCGCTAATAGAGATAACATCACCTGTAATCGACAAGTCAATATCTTCTTTGGACACGCCCGGAATCTCAGCATTCACATAAAATGTATTGTCTTTTTCATTGACGTCAATCTTGATTTGACTGATGCTAGGTAGTGCATCGCCATGAAGCGGACGCATTAAGAAGCTAGGTGCCGTCTCATCAAAAAAGTTGTCAAAGATTGAATTTCTAGTTACTAACTTACCCATAACACTCTCCTTGT
>NZ_DATIRM010000200.1:0-3907 GCF_035469765.1 Psychrobacter sp. | reverse complement strand
TATTTTAGCGAAGTGGACCTCTTCATAAAGGTAAAAACGCTAAAGATGACCTAAGCAGCGGTAGTTCAGTTGGTTAGAATACCGGCCTGTCACGCCGGGGGTCGCGGGTTCGAGTCCCGTCCGCTGCGCCATATTTAAAACTTAGTTTTAATACAAAAGTTTCAACCTCAAATATTTATATTTGAGGTTTTTTTGTGTCTGATAAATTATACGAATATTTGACTTATATAATATTTTTCTTTTAAACTCTCTACATCTTCATAAGCTGTTAACTCTTCTTGCTTTTATTCTATCTGCCTTTAAGAGCAAAAAACTCCTTTCTCAAAGTCATCATTTCAATACCTGCCTAATAAATGGTAATCATTCTTATCCATTTACATGACATCCTCATGAGTTGATGATACCGTATGTCTAATCAAGAATGATAAAGCAATAAATAGCTGCATATTGATATAAGAGAGCGCTTGGACTGGCTACGTTTACATGCCCACCTGTTCATATGGTTACTCTAAGTAAATACAGAATGAGTAGATATTAAGCATACCGTACCAAATAATGAATAAATCATAATTTTTTAAATCATTAAGGGCTTTTATTATGAAACGTGCCAATCAATTACAGCCTTTATCTCGCCAACATCACCTTGGACTTAATCTGTCTCGTCATGCCAAAGAATGTACTGATGAGCCTGTAGAGATTGCCAAGCATTGGCATCATCTCACGGCTTATATTAAAGATATGCAAGCTCACTTTAAGATTGAGGATACCTTAATCGCTCACGCTTTAGAGCCTTATCGTGCCTCTCATACTAAGGTTGCCTCAGTGCTTGATACTTTAGATGCTCAGCATAAGCAGCTATATAAACTGATGGATGAAACCGAGCGTTCACAGAAATCTATCAATAGAGAGATAACCACTGCGCAAGTCCAAGCATTGGGCACGCTTTTATACAAGCATATTCGTTTTGAAGAGCGAGAGTTATACTCTACGGTAGAGAAATATCTGACAGAAGCAGAACTGAATGCCATTTACGAAGCGAGCCCCGACAGTATTAAACGTCCTGATGGGCTGCGTTAAAAATTAAGACAGCCTTATTGAATAGTGATTAAAACAACACCTTCAGATCATATTTTTGGATTATTTGATACAAAAAAGCCTTCAAACAAACCAGCCCAATCTTAGCGCTTGATTCATCTAAAGGCTTTTTTAATACCTTTTTTTCTAAGGTATCAGTTTAAAGAAATGCTGACGATAATGTTTGAGCTCACGGATTGAATCACGAATATCATCTAATGCTAAATGACTGCCACCTTTCTCAAAATTCTTGAGGACATCAGGACGCCAGCGGAAACACAGCTCTTTGATAGACGACACATCAAGATTACGATAATGAAAGAATTTTTCTAATTCTGGCATTTGACGTGCCATAAAGCGGCGGTCTTGGCAAATCGAGTTACCGCACATCGGCGACTTGCCACTATCAACCCATTTATTCAAAAACTTAATGGTTTCAGCTTCCGCCTCAGCCAATGTCACCGTACTACGGCGTACACGGTCGACCAGTCCCGACTGCCCATGCTGCTTGGTATTCCAGTTATCCATTTTATTTAAGACTTGATCCGATACCTTGATAGCAAATACCGGTCCTTCGGCAAGGACGTTCAAATCTTCATCGGTGACGACAGTGGCTATCTCGATAATCTCATCATTTAAGGTATCAAGTCCGGTCATTTCTAAATCAATCCATACCAGCCCTTTTTTGCCTTGGTTTTTGATTTTAATCTTATTGGGATGGTCGCCGGTGGTCATAAAATATCCTATGGTCATTAAAGTTTGGGACAACTTACAAGCAAAGCTTTAATAGCAATGTTAATAAAATAAAGCGCCTATAAATGTTGGTGTATGGACAGCGGTGACTTTCATTTAGGATGGATAAACACCAAAATATTACAAAATCTCTGCCAGTGCAGGCGCTTTAGGCTGTATGTTAGCAAACTTTCACGCTACACTGAGCAATATTTTTATAATAGGTCACAAACCCATGGCATTAATCCGGCAGCGCAAACTGACGAAACAACAGCTTCGGCGCATCGACAAGCAGCAATTGTCCAATCAAGACAGTATCGATGACAGTTTGATGGATGGCGTGGTCATGGCGCATTATGGCAAGCAGCTGGAAGTGCAAGTGACCAGCTTGCCAGCAGTGATACCGATACAGCCTGAGGTTGCACCTGATGACCCTGAGCCGTTTTGGCAAGCGTTGGCACTCGGTGATATTTGGCGCTGCCACGTACGTACCAATTTGCCGATGCTAGCAGCAGGCGACCAAGTGCGCTGGAATGCTGACTCTAATACAGGCTTTGGTCGGATTGAATCAGTCAAGCCGCGTACATCACTAGTTTCGCGCCCTGACCGTTATCATAAGCTCAAGCCTGTCGCCGCCAATGTCGATATTTTGGCTATTGTATTTGCGCCCTTGCCTGCTGCTGCTCCGACACTCATTGATCGTTATTTGGTCGTCTGTCATCATGCTGGGGTCAAGCCTTTACTGGTACTCAATAAAGCCGATTTACTTGAGCAAGAAAAAGGCGTCGATACCAATGAGTTATTGGCTCAATATGCAGCGCTCGGTTATGAGAGCGTCTTGACCTCAGTCGATTGTCCTGAAAATGTCGCTGATAGTGATGAGCAGGAAGGACTTGATGAGCTGAAGCGCTATATAGATAAAAAGCTGGTTATTTTTGCAGGTCAATCTGGTGTCGGTAAAAGCAGCTTAATCAATGCACTGTTACCTGAATCAGCACAAAGCGTGAATATCATCTCTGATAACTCAAAGCTCGGTCAACATACCACTACTACCAGCCGCTTGTTACCCTTTAATCCCGATGATTTGACCCAAGGTGGTATCGTCGATACCCCCGGTATTCGTGAGTATGGCATTTGGCACTTGACTCCTGATGACATCATCTCAGGCTTTGTTGAGCTGGCGCCATTATCGGGCGACTGCCAGTTTCGTGACTGCCGCCACACTCACAACAGTAAAGGCTGCGCATTATGGGAGGCGGTTGCTGATGGTAAAGTATTGCAACGCCGCGTCGAAAACCTTGTGACGCTAAGAGAAGAGGCAGATACTAAGCCTTATTAAACCCTATTGAGCCTTATCAATCGTTAATCACGATGTTAGCCATCACACGTTTACTATGGATGGGCTAATCGGTATAATAGCGCCTTGTTCAATCCATTAGGCTGTCTTCTCAGCTTGATAGAACACTTATTTTTTTGGAGGTATGGTTTGGATCGTGCGCTAGAATTTGTGGGCAACCACCCGTTTTTATTTGGCATATTAGCCGTACTTGCTGTGCTATTTTTTGCTATTGAAAACAAACGTAGCGGTAAAAAAATATCACCCAATACCCTTGGTATGATGGTGAACTCGCATAATGCGCAGCTTATCGATATCCGCGCCAAAAAGAAGTTTGTAACCGGTTACATCCAAGGTAGTCGCAACATCCCATTTACTGAGCTCAAAGACCGCATTGAGGAAATTCGTGCGATTGAGCATCCAGTCATTATCATCTGTGACATGGGTGTACAAGCAGGTGCGGCGATTCAAATGATTGGTAAAGAAAACGTTTATCGTTTAGAAGGCGGTATTGGTGGTTGGCAAGGCGCTGGGATGCCACTTGTTGGACTAAAAGATGCTAAGCCCAAGACTAAAGTCAAAGTAAAACCGAGCTTGCACAAGTAGTTTGATAGCGTACCAACTTACTATCAATAGATAGTAAATAAAAAAGACACCTTTTACTGGGTGTCTTTTTTTGTGTGGCATTTATGATACTGGCAGCGCTTTTGTATGTATTTGGCTTGAATTTATATTGCCTATCCCCACTTTATAGTGAGCATAATA
>NZ_DATIRM010000199.1:0-8058 GCF_035469765.1 Psychrobacter sp. | reverse complement strand
TTTAAAATGAGGGCACGCCCTAAGACGATGAAGTTAAGAAAATGGATAATCAACCATCAGAAGTCATGAATACCAAATGAGCCTTTAGAGAAAAGGTTGCATTTAAGGCGATAATTTATTGTCATCTTTTCAATCTGTTAGCAAATTTTGCTATAATCGCTGCTGTTTTAAATCACTGCTTTAAAGCGCGATATTTAGAAGCATGATGGCGAGCCATACGTAAATAGTTTTTATTGCCATGTTTTTTCCAAACCGATTTCTACCTCTTTAAAGCAAAGCCATTCTTATCAAGATATTGAGTAACTTATGACCGTAGCAACCTTGTTTACCCCACAAATCATGCCTGAGCTTGATGCTACCTATATGGGTACTGACATTAATGATCAAACAGAGCAAACGGCTATCGATACCATGTTAGACGCTGATAGCGATGATACTGATTTTATGGATGAGCAAGTGGACAGTACACTATCGGATACTCAAGCATTGACAGAGTCAGCTCACTTTCGTAAGTTACAAAAAAAGCTGCGCCGCCAAGTATCATGGGCGATTCGTGACTTTAATATGATTGAAGATGGCGATGTGGTGATGGTCTGTGTATCGGGCGGTAAAGACAGCTATACGTTACTTGATATATTGCTGCTATTAAAACGTATTGCACCGATTCATTTTGATATCGTTGCCGTCAATCTTGATCAAAAGCAGCCAGGTTATCCGGAAGAAGTACTACCTGCCTATCTAAACGAGCAGGGCATTGCTCATTATATTCTGGAAAAAGATACTTACAGTATTGTTAAAAGCGTGGTGCCAGAAGGGAAGACCTATTGTTCGGCGTGTTCACGTTTACGTCGTGGCTCACTGTATGGTTTCGCCAAACAAATCGGTGCGACCAAGATTGCGCTTGGGCACCATCGCGATGATATGTTGGCGACTTTCTTTTTGAACTTATTTCATGGTGGGGCGCTCAAATCGATGCCGCCGAAACTGCTCAGTGATGACAAGCAAAATATGCTCATTCGTCCGCTGGCTTATGTGGAAGAAAAAGACATCATTGAGTATGCAAGTTTGAAAGCATTTCCGATTATTCCGTGCAATCTCTGTGGTAGCCAAACCAACCTGCAACGTGCCATCATTAATGACATGCTACGTGAATGGGATGACGCCCATCCTCAGCGCTTAGCCTCTATTTTTAAAGCGATGCAAAATGTAGCGCCTTCGCAATTGGCAGACAGAGAGCTATTTGATTTTGAAACCTTGAGCCTTGAGCGTGATGACAACGAGCGTTTGTTTGAAGGTGATAATATACAAGCAGGGCAGACAGAGAGTCTGGCCGAGATTGGTTTGCCAGTCATGCCAAAAACGCAGGTATTTAATCCAAAATTTGCTGATGCAGAAAAGGGCAGCCGTAGCCCGCAAAAAATCCCAACGATCAATCCAGTTATTTAATTCCGTTTACTCTCGTTAAACTAAAAAACCAGCCATGAAACGATCATGTGCTGGTTTTTTAGTTTTAGCGATGTTTAAAAAATTAACTTTCAGCAAAAACAGGTAGTGGCTCAAAGCTAACCTCTGAGCGTGGTAACTTGGCAACGTCCTGCATACGCCAATCGTCTTGACCCTCATTAGTCACCTGCAGATAGTATTTGGCTTTAAGAGGGTCGATATCTACTTGTGCGATATATTTATTACCTTCTTGGTGCTTTAGTACCACATCATGGTCTTTTTTGATATCAGTAGCATGCGAGATGGACAATTCCAACGTATCAGGGTAGGTCAGTGGCGTACCATTAAGCAATTTACCTGATTGTAAACTTTGCTCAGGATAATCCAAATAAAACACGATATCGCCATTCTCTGCAAACTGCATCTTGCCATGCAAATCTAAATCATAAGTGAGCTTGTCACGCGAGACATCGTGGTATAACGTCTTACCATCCATATACCAGTCGTCACGTACCACGCTATCACGAATCTGGTAAGAGTAATAAACGAACCAGAGGCAAGCAATGACCACAAAAGCTGGCATACCAATAACAAAGATAACCACCATGTAATTTTTATACCATGGCTGGCTGTCTTGACGCTTAAAATTTGAGGCTGAACTGGACATAACATACCTATTAATCAGATATCTAGTAACCGTATTGACGGATAAATCTGACAGCTCAGAGCTGTCAAAGTAACATAAACCAAAGACCAATTAACTATCGATTAGCGCTATCAAGCGACAGTTAATTGGGGAATAAATTTATTATATATGGCATTTAACCATTACTGACCTTGGGTCGTAAAGATATTTTGCTTACTGACTTTATATTTGCCATCTTCACTACTGACATTCAAGGTCACTGGTGTCTGACCAAACTCAATTATCTTAGGATCGCCATAAATACTAACAGGCATATCGAAACTTTCACCGGCATCCAATGGCACATCATTGAATCGAAGCTCTAAGCTCAGACCATCTTGTGGCGCAAGCGTTATCTTATAAGTGTGGTCGTCTTGGGTTTTGTTGGTTAGTTTCACGATATAGCTATTTTCAATCATGCCTTGGGCATTGGTTGAGGACAATTGATTGCGGTCACGGCGAATATCAATCTCTAACGGCACACGGTCATTTAATGCATATAAGACACCGCTGCACAGTATGGTGAGTAGTGCCAAATAAGCAAAGAAACGTGGGCGGAAGACACGACTTTTCTCTTTTTCCGCCAATTGACGCTCAGTAGTATAGCGAATCAATCCTCGTGGATAGCCAACTTTATCCATAATCTCATTACAAGCGTCAATACAAGCAGCACATTGGATGCAACCGACTTGTAGTCCATCACGAATATCGATACCCGTTGGGCAAACCTGTACACACATTTGACATTCAATACAGTCACCTAAATGATCAGGATTGGTGCCTTTTTTACGAGTACCACGAGGTTCTCCGCGCTCATAATCATAAGAAACCACTAACGTATCTTTATCAAACATTACGCTTTGAAAGCGGCCATAAGGACAGATTTGGATACACATTTGCTCGCGCATGTAACCCGCATTGGCGTAGGTAGCAAAGGTAAAAATAAACATCGATACCCATACCCATGTCGGCCAATCAGGGAAAGGAATAAAACCAATTGTTTGCCAACTTTGATATAAATAATCTGTACCAGCGACATAACTGACAAAGGTTGCCGCAGTAATCACTGAAAACACGAACCAGATAAAATATATCAAAGAGCGTTTAAAAGCTTTTTTTGCGCTCATCGGTTCTTTATCAAACTTGATGCGTTTATTACGATCACCAAGCACCCATTTCTCAACATATTGATAAAGATGTGTCCAAATAGTTTGTGGGCAGGCATAACCACACCAAACCCGCCCTGCATATACCGTCACCATAAATAGAGTGAAGGCGGCAATGATAGCAAAGGCGGCAATAAAGTAAAAATCCTGCGTCAAAAATGTCATGCCAAAAATATAATAATGCTGCGATGGCACATCAAACCAGATAGCTTGTCGTCCGTTATAGCGCAACCACGGCAACAGCAAAAACGCTGCCAAAAGTGCGTACATCGTGATGACCCGAATATTTTGGTAAAAACCGGTGACAAACCTTGGATGGACACGATGCTTTGTGGCATCTAGATCTATTTGTTGTACAGGGATTTTATGGGATTGTGGTGCTGACATAAACGTGCCTCTTTAAAAAAAGAATCAGTCTGCTGGCATGGGTAACAAACATCTATTATAGAATAAGATAGGTGGATGTGCGATGTTATAAATTTCAATAAATAGTGACAAACATAAAAACTAAAACGTTGTTAACTTGTCTACCAAATAATCGATTGTAAATAATGGCTTAAAAGGTTTATATGGCTCTTTTACCAATGTTCAAGCACATAATGATGTGACTTTAATTTTAAAAAAGGGAGGACTGCAATAACAGACCTCCCTTTATCTAAATCCACTCATCAATGAGATAGCTATTCTAATAACCATGGCTAACTAAAACGATTATAGTATTAATTCACCGTTTTCTCTGTGCTTGTCACTTGTTTTGGCGCAGTAGCAGCAATAGCGGTTGCTTTAGCAGCAGGTTGAGCAGTTCTATCTGATAGTGAGTACACGTAGGCAGCAACTAACATAATACGCTCATTACCTAGCTTGGTTTCCCACTCAGGCATAACACCTGCGCGACCATAACGTAACGTTTCTCGGATAGTCTCGCGATCGCCACCATATAACCAGATATTATCCGTTAAGTTTGGTGCACCGGCTGAAATCATACCTTTACCATCCGGACCATGACAAAGCACACAGTTGGTAGGTTCTTTAAAGATGGCTTCACCTTGAGCGACTTGGGCTTTATCTAGCTCGTAGCCTGGTTGGTTACCAGATATCGATAACACATATTCAGCAACAGCACGGATACCATCTTCACCGAGCTGGTCACGCCATGCAGCCATACCACCGACTCGACCATTATGTAGCGTCGTCAAGATATTTGACGCTTCACCACCATATAACCAATCATTATCAGTTAAATTGGGGTAGCCAGCAGCACCCTTAGCGTTAGAGCCATGGCAGACCGCACAGTTCTGTAAGAACAGGCGACTACCGACTTTTAGCGCATTCGGATTTTCAGATAACTTTTCTACATACGGCGATAACTCTGCAATTTTTTCATCAATTTGAGCTTGCATGTCTGCAGGTGGCGTTTCACTGTGACGCATGGTAGCTTGCATCTCAGACAAGCTGGCTAGAGTTTTGGTTGCACCACTAGCATCTGCTTTGGCCAAAATATTTTTCTCAAAGTTATCGGTAAATACTTTGTTATTACTCTCAAGCTCACTATAAAGCTCGTTTTTAGAGGTCCATGGCAAGGTCTTTCCATCAACTTCTACGGTCGTAATACCTTCCCATTTTGATGGAAAGATAGCAGGGAAAAATACCCAGTAGGCAACACCCCAAATGATTGAACCAAAAAATATCACCAGCCACCATTTAGGGAGTGGTTTGTCATATTCTCGAATACCGTCGTATTCATGCCCTGTGGTACCGTCTTCTTCTACTTCTGGTTTGTATTTCAATACCATTAGTAAAATACCGAGGATAGATGCCCAGCACAGGATACTTAGTATAGTTATCCAAGAACTCCAAAAGAATGTCATCATTTATCCTTATCGCGCTGCTCGTCAGACAGAGATTTTATATCCTCGTCATCAAGCGCAAGTTTTGCATCTTCTTCGAAGCGTTTTTTGTTTTTTGGCGAATACGCCCACCATGCAACACCTACAAAGGCAATAAAGGCAGAAACGGTCGCAATTGTTTGTAATTCACCAATACCCATTAGCGCTGTCCTTCCATTGCGGTACCTAACTGCTGTAGGTAGGCAACCAAGGCATCAAGCTCAGTAGCACCAAGCACAGCATCTGGAGCGCCTTCGATATCTTCTTCAGTATAAGGTACACCGAAGCGATCACGGAAGAGACGCATTTTGGTTTGAACATTGGTACCATTCACTTCATTGGTCGCAAGCCATGGGAAACCAGGCATAACCGATTCAGGTACTAATGAACGTGGATTAATCAGATGTTGTTTTTGCCAATCTTCAGAATAGCGTCCACCAACACGTGCTAAATCAGGACCAGTACGTTTTGAGCCCCATAAAAATGGGTGATCCCACGTTGATTCAGCAGCACGCGAGTAGGGTCCATAACGTTCAACTTCAGCACGTAATGGACGTACCATTTGGGTATGGCAGACGTGACAACCTTCACGAATGTAGATGTCACGACCTTCAAATTCAAGCGCAGTCCAAGGCTCCATAGAAGGCAAAGGTTTGTTAACCCCACCTTCTTCAGCGCCCTTATAATCGTATATCAGCGGTACAATCTCAACGAGCGTTGCAAAGCTAATGGCAATAACGATACCGATGACCAACAAGCCTGTATTTTTTTCAATAATTTCATGCGGTGTACCAGCCATGATCGCTCCTTATACTTTAGCTGTCGAGATTTGATCGACACTAGGTTCATGATCAGTCGGATCAGCAATATCTACTGGCTTACCCTCTGGCATCTTGATTGTTTTATAGACATTATAGGCCATGACAAACATACCAGATACATAAAGAAGACCACCAAACGCACGACCAATATAGGGGAAATGCGAGAACTCAACGGTATCAACAAAGCTGTAGACCAAAGTGCCATCAGGGTTAGTAGCCAACCACATCATGCCTTGACCAATACCTGAAATCCACATAGATACAATATAGAAGATAGTACCCGCTGTTGCTAGCCAGAAATGCGTCGTGATTAAGCTGATAGAGTACATTTTTGGTTTGTTATAAATACGTGGTAACAGTACGTATAGCGAACCAATAGTAATCATACCAACCCAGCCAAGTGCACCTGAGTGTACATGACCTACTGTCCAGTCAGTGTTATGCGATAGCGCATTCACTGTCTTAATAGACATCATTGGACCTTCAAACGTTGACATCGCATAGAATGATAGTGCCACAATCATAAAGCGAATGATCGGATCCGTACGCAGTTTATCCCAACTACCTGATAACGTTAGTACACCGTTAATCATACCACCCCAAGACGGTGCAAATAGGATGATTGAGAACACCATAGCAAGCGACTGCGTCCAATCTGGAAGCGCTGAATAATGCAAATGGTGACCACCAGCCCACATATATGAAGCAATCAATGCCCAAAAGTGAACGATAGACAAACGGTAAGAGTAAATAGGACGACCAATCTGTACCGGAACGAAGTAGTACATCATTCCAAGGAAAGCAGCCGTTAAGTAAAAACCTACTGCATTGTGCCCGTACCACCACTGCACCATGGCATCAGTTGCACCGCCAAATAATGAATAAGATTTAAAGGCACTAACAGGAATCGCCATGCTGTTTACGATATGCAATAGCGCAATCGTAATAATAAAGGCAGCAAAGAACCAGTTAGCCACATAAATATGTGAGGTTTTACGCTTGATGAGGGTACCGAAGAAGACAATGGCATAAGAGATCCATACCAAAGCAATCAAGATATCGATTGGCCACTCAAGCTCAGCGTACTCTTTAGTCGATGTTAAACCTAAAGGTAGGGTAATAACCGCCGATATGATAACCGTCTGCCAACCCCAAAAAGTAAACCAGGCTAGATAAGGGGCAAATAATCTTGTCTTACAAGTACGTTGGACAATATAGTAAGACGTTGCGAACAAGGCTGAACCACCGAACGCAAAAATAACCGCATTCGTGTGCAGCGGTCTTAAACGACTAAAGGTCAGCCATGGAATGTCGAAATTGAGTGCTGGCCATGCTAACTGAGAAGCAATGAACACACCAATACTCATGCCGACGATGCCCCATACCACGGCCATAACCGTAAAAAATCTTACGATAGTAATTTCGTACTCACGGTCAATGGGGGCGAGTGCTGTGTTTTGTAAACTCATTGGATGATTCCTTTACAGCCCGAATTATCAACAGAATTAACTAACACGCCGTGTTGTCTGGGTCATGATAACGATCATAACCAGACAATGGCTTTGGTAAATACTGTTTTTCACTTATCTTATCAGGCTGACGTTATTAACTATCAAGCGAAGCGTGGTCTAGATATCAGTGATAACTGATGGGTAGAAGGCAGTACTAAAACACACTGCGCGCACAGCTGGTTGATAGTAGGATTGTTAATACATTGTCAGGTTTAATAAGAGAATGTGTCATCATTGAGCATCAAACATCTATTGAGGCTGAGTATTTATCTTAATTGTCACAGCTAAAAACCGTACAAACCAAGATAGATACTGATATTCAACCGGTGATAAGAAGGTATCGACCGTTAATGTGTGCTAGCGATAGCTGACAAAAAAACATATTTACGTAATGTTTAGTTAAAACTCCCGACTCTGTTTAAGGGTATTGTAACGCAAACCTAATTAAATATCATCAGAACTATGCGCCAAAATACAAACTCTTTGGTAAAAATCTTCGCAAGCAACTTATTACTGCTGCGTTATCCACTTATTTTATACCCAATT
>NZ_DATIRM010000198.1:0-2867 GCF_035469765.1 Psychrobacter sp. | reverse complement strand
ATCGATAAAAGCTCGTGACAACAGTCGCCCACCAAAAGATTTGCCTATGATAAGTGTGTATCCTGAATGAGGATTCTTTTGCACATTATTTACCAAAGAAATAATATCTGCCCTTACCTCTCCTTTTTTACCAATCGTATCCGCAACTTTTGCTCTATTTTGTACCGATAAAATATTGGCTAGAGCATTCTCATGTTTTTTACCATTCCAACCAATATACACACCGATAACATTCATCTCTGGATTCTGAAAATTGCGACGAGCAAGTAGATAAGGAAAACTGATTAAATCTGGGCTTGGCTGGTCACTGCTGGCATTATTATTCCAACTATTCACATAAATAACCAAATAAACCGGTTTGTTTGAAGTTGCTATGGCACGCTTAATGACATCGAGCTGCCTAGTGCCCTCGAATTTCTGACCATTCTCAGCATACTCCAAGTAAAATAAATTGAAGGAGGTATTGGCAATAGTATCTCCCTCTTTTTTCTTTACCTGATCTTCTGAAAAGATTGATACTCCATTGACAATCACTATGTTGGTTACGGGCTTGATATTGGTATCTAACTCTATTTCGGAGCAAGAGTTTTCTGTAGAGCACACAATTTTATGATAAGCCTGATCAGGAATAGTCGCACAAGACATTAAGCTAAAGCAGCAAACAGAAATAAATAGGTATTTCATAACCTATCTCCTTTATTTTTCTGACTAAGAGCAGCCCTATTTCTGCGAAAATAACATCAATAACATCAAGCGTTAAATTGGAATCTACAACCGTATTTAAAATAATAGGTCAAACTGTATTTACACCATTATTTTGAACATGATGATTTTGAACATAACGACAACCAATAAAATACTATAACGTAACCCCTGCAATAATAAGTGCAAAAACCACTATTATAGTGACGTATTTTCTTACCCTGAAGTAATCATTATTAATAATATGCGCTTGATGGAGACCATAATCAATCACTAACATGCTAATAAAACTAGCGACCAACAGCCAAATAAATCCAGCGGTTGATAAAGTCAGAAACCCTAACCACAGTGCAAGCGCGATAATATTACTAAATATAGGTAGCTTGACTGCCCACGTATCATCATCAGCTAAATTAAGATGATTGCCCCAATGCGCTCCTGCCATAAATGAGGCAATCACCAAGCCATAAATAGATAGAATATCTGTGGTTTTTCCCAAAACCGGGATAGCGTCAATACCGATAGTGATAAAAACAGCACCAAGCACAAATGGGATAGCGCCTGCAAAAGTTAAATAAGGACTAGGTTTTTTCATAATATTCATTTATCAATTAGTGCCGTAAAACCATACCGTTCAGGGCGTGGATATCAGGCATTGCTATCATTTAGTATTCTTGCTAATATCAATTTGTCGCGTTGATTCAGCCAGTAGGCTGGCGTGACACTGTATTACCCAGAATACCTCCTAGTTTGTGGCGTGTCTTTTGACAATCCTAACGGTAGCCATTCACTTAGAATAAGACCTTAGTAAAATGGTATTAGCTAAGGTCGCGGCAGGGCTTTGCCGTCTAGTAGTAGGAATCCCCTCTCTTTAGGGAGGGGAGGAAGTCAATCCCCTGCCATTTGTTAATAAAGTCACCGTTGGGGTCATACTGTTGGGTTTGTTTTTTAAGGTTAAACTGTCTACATCCTCTTGGGTCAGCGCCTACTCCCGCGAGATACTGCCAATTGCCCCAATTACTGGCAACATCATAATCAATAAGGTGCTGCTCAAAATGACTCGCCCCATAACGCCAGTCTAAACCCAGCTCGTGAATAAAGCAGCTGGCAACGATTTGCCTGCCGCGATTGGAAATATACCCCGTACTTTTGAGCTGATGCATACAAGCATTGACGATAGGATATGACGTTGTACCCGTTTGCCATTGCTCTAGAGTTCGTTCTGGACTTTGCTTATTGGTACAAGTCGAAGGCGCATCCTGACTAATACCGCGAAACCAAAACAGCTTTTGCTGATGCGTCAGCGCATACCAGTAAAAATACTCACGCCACAGTAGCTCAAACCATATCCAGTAAGTTGACTCATTAGCGATAACTTGTGCTTCATAATGACGTAAGCGATTCAGTAACACTTTGACTGACAACGAGCCATTGGCGAGCCACGCTGAGAATTTAGTGGAGTGCGTCCAGTTATCAAGGGCATTGCGCGTCGTTTTGTAAGTACTGGGCGCTTCGGACTCAAAATAGCTATTTAAATGACTGATAGCGCTGGTCTCACCGCCTTTGAACTCAGAGGGTTGTTGCTGCTGTGACTGGTTATTAGAGCTTTGCTTTAGCAGATATTGATTTTCAGAAATACATTTATTGTTTTTAACCAAGTTATTAACCACAATATCAGGCATAGGCGGTAACATTTTAAGTAGCTGAGAAATCTCAAGATTGTTTTCTGCGCTTAATAAATCATTATTGGATTCTACTTTTTTTCGAAATTGAGTAAAACTTTTGGGCAGTCCATCCGTAGGCATAGCGGCAAATAAGGTAGCCGTTGACTGACTGTGCCAACGTATATGCGGGAATTTATGTTGCAAGACCTTATAAGCTTGATTTTGATGATAGTCTGCTGTTTGACTGACACAGATATCAGTGACAGCTTGTTGTTCTATAAGTTGGTATAGCAGCGTGGCAGTATCCAGTGCCGGCGAAAAACTTCCTTGTGGTAAAGTTTCAGGTTGCAAAGCGGTTGATGTTAAATACAGCAATTTATTGCCAAGGCGCTGTAGTGAGTTATCTAAATCAACCAAACTCTCAACTAAAAACTGCCTGCGTGCCCGCCCCATCTCATCGAAGCAATAGGTGCTTTCCTTGGTCTGTTTGGCAAGCACATC
>NZ_DATIRM010000197.1:0-1774 GCF_035469765.1 Psychrobacter sp. | reverse complement strand
GATTGCTCAAGTAAGCTACCACCTAGATTCCGCAGCGCATCAAAATCAAACCCCAATATCAATCAAGCCGCCTAATTATTTCTAAAAACAGCAAGAACCCGTTAAGTTATGACGGCAAAGACCTAGGGCGTATCATCAATTAAGCCAAATGACACAAGAAACCAGATGAATAGCACTTAAGAAATGACAGGCTAACTTGTCATAGCGAGTAGCCATCGCACGGTACTGCTCAATCACCCTGAATTATTAAAGTTGCTGCTATTCATCCTAGAATGCTGGAAGTTGAAATATCCGTTATTTATACAGAAAACTTTTTTGCACCTACTACGTAAACGACTGCTCCTAAGGTGCTGATCAACATGCCAATAAATGAACGGTCAAGATCCATAACTGTTATGCATGTTGCTGACAGTGACCCTGCAAAAATAACCACCCCAATGAAACCGCTAATCCAACCTTGAGTAACGTTCTTCGTGTTTGATGGCATTGTATATTTACTCTATGTTGAATACTTATTTAGAAAAGTGGGGTATAGCACTAATATATTGTTTCCAACTATAAATACAATAAAGCACTGAGGTGCTCATAGACGAGCTTATGATCAATATCTGTCCAAGTTGAAGTCTACGCGATTGACAGCATAGGTCGGTCACGGTCAGAGTGCTGCTTTAGTTATATCTTTATGTTAGAATATATGCCATTAACGAGAGCTACTCTCTAATCATCCTATAAAAGGTATTTCCCTTAAAGATGAATACGCCACCCTAGTTGTATACCTCCTCAATAAATGATTGCATCCTATGCCAATCAACCCCTCATAGAGCGTCTTACGCCTCTTTCTGTGTACACACTGCTTTATTATTTGTAATAATAATCGATGCATTAAGTGACTAAAAAAGCTATTAGAAGAAAATAAATAACAGCGAGTGGTGCTAATAACTCCTAAAAATGGCACCTCACATTTTCTCACCATAACTATTTGATAGGCTTATTGGCCTAGGTGGAAGTGTGTCATAGCACGCTATTTTGTTATTATATTTTCATTACATCGATTATTAGCATCATAAATCAGTGACTAAAAACTGAGTTAAACATGTTAAATACTATCAAAGATCAGTGGCTATCAAACATCAAGGGTGATGTATTAGCCGGTATGGTCGTCGCTTTAGCCCTTATTCCCGAAGCCATTGCCTTTTCCATTATCGCTGGTGTTGACCCGCAAGTGGGACTATATGCCTCTTTTTGTATTGCGGTCGTTATTGCTTTTGTCGGTGGACGTCCAGCGATGATTTCTGCTGCAACGGGTGCTATGGCATTATTAATGGTCACCTTAGTTAAAGACCATGGCTTACAGTATCTGCTGGCAGCAACCGTCCTGACTGGTGTTCTACAAGTTGTCTTTGGTTTCTTGAAACTGGGAAACTTGATGAAGTATGTCTCTCAGTCAGTGATTATCGGCTTTATCAATGCCTTAGCCATTTTGATTTTTATGTCGCAACTTCCTGAATTGATGCCGCAAGCGGGATCAAATCTATGGCATGTCTATGCCTTAGTCGCCTTAGGCTTAATCATCATATATGGCTATCCTTATGTACCAAAAATTGGCAAAATTATCCCTTCGCCATTGGTCTGCATCGTATTAGTGACGATCTTAGCGATTGTATTTGGCGCAGAGGCACGAACCATCAGTGATATGGGTCAATTGCCTGATACTTTACCTATTTTTTTATTACCCAATATTCCTTTGAATGTAGAAACATTGCTGATTATCTTG
>NZ_DATIRM010000196.1:0-1744 GCF_035469765.1 Psychrobacter sp. | reverse complement strand
GCATAAGAAATCCTTGATAATTTAACTGGTTAACATAGTAAATTACTCTATAACCATCCTGTCATAGAGTCTAATTCCTCGATATCGTTTGGCGCTTTAAGCAAACCTCACTTAAGTTCTTACTTATAAAAATCACTTTATATTTGTCATGCGCAAACCAATTGTATAGGAATAAAGTCAAAAAAATGGTAAAAATTATTTAATTTAAGGGTATTTACTTAGCCTATTTAACAAAGCGTAGACTCATCTTTAATCGCCATTCCAAGATAACTATAGGGGTCAACCAACCTATAATGAACTTGCGCTGACTTATAGTGAAGGTTTGTTATAATAGCCTGCGACCAGCCCCCGTTAAACTCATCGCTTTAACATACTAAATCATCGTATCTAACGTATACAGCGTTCAGACTGACATTGATATTTTGGTATTTATGTCGGTAATTTAGGAACCCTTATGACCGAATCAAAGTTATCTACGCCTACTGCTTTTGCGTCACCAAACGCTGATAAGGTTTTGCTGCAACTGACAGGTCTAAAAAAAACCTATGACAATACCGAGGTTCTGAAAGACATCAACCTTGATATAAAGCATGGTGAATTTATTACCTTACTCGGTCCTTCAGGCTGTGGTAAAACTACCTTACTACGACTGATTGCAGGGTTTGAACAGCCAAATGCAGGGGCGATTTATTTGGATGGCGTACAGATGGCAGGCTTGCCCGCTGATAAGCGTCCGGTCAATACGGTGTTTCAGCAATATGCGCTGTTTCCGCATATGACCGTCGCTCAAAATGTAGCGTACGGTCTTAAGCTAAAAAAAGTTCCTAAAGATGAAATTCAAACGCGGGTACGTGAGATGCTCGCCATGGTACAGCTTGAGCACCTTGCCAATCGTCGCCCGCAAGATTTGTCCGGTGGTCAGCAGCAGCGCGTTGCTATTGCACGAGCGGTCATCAATCGTCCCAAATTACTGTTGCTCGATGAGCCTTTATCGGCGCTCGACCATAAATTGCGTCTGCAAATGCAGTCTGAGCTGAAGCGCCTGCAACGTGAGCTTGGCATTACTTTTGTCTTTGTCACCCATGATCAAGAAGAAGCGCTATCGATGTCAGATCGCATTGCGGTAATGAAAGATGGCACATTCCAACAAATTGGCACACCGATTGAGATTTATGAAACACCGTCTAATTTATTTACTGCCAAATTCATTGGCGAGACTAATCTTTTCAAAGCAGAGGTCAAAGGCGTGTATCCAGACCAACCCGACCGTGATGGCAAAGTGACTAATGGACGTATCGAAGTCGAGGTCTGCGAAGCACAAGTTCAAGACGGACCAACGCCTGTGCGTAATCTGCGTCGACCCGATTTTGCCAACGATGTCCAAGTCAGCGATATCGTCAATTTATTACTGCGCCCTGAAGATTTACGGATTTATGATCCCAAAGATCTGACACATACGGGCTTGCTGGGTCACGTCATCGAAAGTAACTATAAAGGCAGTACCTTAGATTCGATTATTGAGCTGGCAAATGGTCATGTTATCAAAGCGTCTGAATTTTTTGATGAAGACGATCCAAGCTTTGATTATAAGTTGAATGAGGCGGTCAAAGTCTCATGGGTCGATGGTTGGGAATGGGTATTGCCAGAAGAGGATATCCACTAATGGCACGTACTGGCATCAGCAATAAAAGCCCTTTCCGTACGGCA
Organism: Psychrobacter sp.; assembly: GCF_035469765.1. GTDB lineage: Bacteria > Pseudomonadota > Gammaproteobacteria > Pseudomonadales > Moraxellaceae > Psychrobacter. The sequence continues at coordinate 37 of NZ_DATIRM010000196.1, read as the reverse complement.
ACGCTATGGCTGATTTGGGGTTGGCTTCTTATCTTTG
>NZ_DATIRM010000195.1:0-2641 GCF_035469765.1 Psychrobacter sp. | reverse complement strand
GCATTAAAATTATTTAGCTACGATAATCTGCATTTATTTTCACATAGTCATAAGATAAATCGCAGGTATAAACCGTATCATGGGCTTCACCACGTGCAAGATCGATATGAATAGTAATCTCAGGGCGACTCATCACCGTCTTGCCCGCCTCTTCTGTATAATTTGGTGCAACACCACCGTTTTGACAAATCATAACTTCGTCCAAATAGACATCGACTTGCTCGGTATCGAGGTCTTCAACCCCAGCATAACCGACGGCTGCTAATATACGCCCCCAGTTGGCATCACTGGCAAAAAATGCCGTTTTGACCAAGGGTGAATGTGCAACCGCATATGCCACATCACAACACTCTTGTGTGGTTTTACCACCTGTAACTTTGACCGTCATAAATTTAGTGGCGCCTTCGCCATCACGGACAATCAATTGTGCCAAACGTATAAAGACCTCAACTAACGCCTCAAACATTGGCTGATAATGCGGATGCTCAGGGCTATCAATGACATCTGAGCCCGCTGCACCTGTCGCTATCAGTACGCAGCAATCATTGGTCGAGGTATCACCATCAACCGTAATACGGTTAAAAGACTGCTCATTGATGGCGTTTAGCATCTCTTGCAATAAGTCAGCAGCGATATTGGCATCGGTTGCCACATAGCCAAGCATGGTTGCCATATTAGGACGTATCATACCTGAGCCTTTTGACATGCCAGTGATATGATAACTACTGCCAGCAACATCAACCTTTTTACTAGCAAGCTTTGGAATAGTATCTGTAGTACGAATACCATTCGCGGCAGCAAGCCAATTATCAGGCGCTAGATTGGCTAATGCGTTGTCTAGTCCTGCGATAATCGCTTCACTATTTAACGGCTCACCAATAACACCCGTCGAAAATGGCAATACAGTATTACTATCGACGCCAGCTTTAGCAGCCAAAGCCATACAGATATCTGCCGCACGGCGCTTGCCATCAGCACCCGTACCCGCATTAGCATTTCCGGTATTGGTCACCAAATAACGTGGAGAAGCTTTGGCAATATGTTCACGCAATATGCGTACAGGTGCAGCGCAAAATGCATTCTTAGTCGTCACCACCGCAGTGGCGGCATCAGCTGCGATCTCGATAATCACCAAATCATCACGATCTTTATAACGTACGCCTGCTGCGGTAGCGCTTAACTTGATGCCTTCAATAGGATAAATCGTCTCAGGTACTGCAACATTACCAACCGCCATAGCTCATTCCTTATTTGTTCATATTTGGGTATTTTATTGGTGATACAGTTTTGCATATCATGCCAAAAATATTATACTTTATTTAAATCAAATTCTGTCCAAATGGGCGCATGGTCAGAGGGTTTTTCCATACTGCGCAGCTCGTAGCTGATGCCGGCATCAACACAATGCTCAACCAAATCAGAGGTACATAAAATATGATCAATACGCAATCCGCGCTTAGGGTCATCATCGAAACCGCGACTGCGATAATCAAACCAGCTGTATAACTCGGTACTTTCTGGATAATGCAAACGATAGGTATCGTTCAACTCACGTGACATCAGTTTGCTATACCACTCACGCTCCTCTGGTAAAAATGAAGTCTTTCTATTTTTTAACCAACGCTTAGCATTCACCTCACCAATCCCAATATCGATATCTTCAGGGGCAATATTCATATCACCCATAATCACTAGCGAGCGACCTTCTGCCTTTAGCGTATCAATATATGCCATTAAATTGGCATAATAAGCGCGTTTCATCGGGAATTTGGTCGGATGATCTTGGCTCTCGCCTTGGGGGAAATAGCCATTAAGCACATCAATCTCACGCTCATCAAACTCATAACGCGCATGAATAAAACGTTTTTGCGCCTCTTCATCTTCTCCAGGAAAGCCCTTTTGCACAAAAATAGGCGCAACTTTCGATAATAATGCCACCCCATAATGTGCCTTTTGTCCAAAATACTCAACGTGATAGCCCAAGCCTTCTACATTTTCAAGGGGAAACTGCTCATCATGTACCTTGGTTTCTTGCAGACCCATGACATCAGGATCGATAATATCTCGCACCCCTTCTAGCTGATGTTGACGGGCACGGATACCATTGATATTAAAACAAACAAAACGGGTCATAAATTATCCTATCCTAATAAATGAAAGCACGGTAATTCTATAAACAGTGCGACTATGAACAACTGCTTTGATCAATAAATGCAGTTTTAAAATGCGCTTATAAACAAATATCGCCACTATAAAATAAAACAAATACGCTTATGTTAGCAGACATAGACAGCGCTAGCTGTTGCGCCCTTTTATATCTTGATATAGAGTGGTTATTTAGCCTCACTATTTGGCTATTTGCCGTACCATGCTATTAAGCCCTGTTATCAAGATACCTAGCCAAATTTATAACAACATATTATTAAAAATCTATTGAGCATTATTATGATAAAAGCGACTGATAAAAATTCAACTACTGTAACGAAACCTGAGGGCACGGCCACGCCGCTATTTGCGACCAACTATAATGTCTATATCAATCATACCGATGCTGGCGGTATAGTCTATCATGCCAATCACTTGGTTTTCTTTGAAAACTGCCGCCGAGATTGGTTTACCCAGCTGGGTCTAAATGGTTATT
>NZ_DATIRM010000194.1:0-1924 GCF_035469765.1 Psychrobacter sp. | reverse complement strand
TAAAGGTTTTGGTCATTGATGTTAAGCTGACTACTTTATGCTCATAGCCTTTTGCTAGGGTTAAAAAGGGGATGAACTTGTGACCACTCAAGGTCAAATCTTGATGAATCTCATCACTGACAATCGCCACATTATGCTTTTTACAGACTACAAGCAGCGCCTTGAGCTCATCTGCCGTCCACACGCGTCCACCTGGGTTATGCGGATTACAGAATAAAAAAAGCTTTACGTCATGCTCAATAATTTTGGCTTCGATATCCGCCAAATTTAGATGATAGTGCCCTTTCGATTCTATTAATGGAGAGAGGATAAGCCGTCGACCATTATCCCGAACCTTAGTCATAAAAGGCGTATAGATAGGATCATTGACCAGTATCGCATCACCTGTCTCAGTCAGTACCCTCATCATCAACGCCAAACTTGGTACGACACCTGGGGAAAACAGGATGTGCTGTTTATCCAGTGCTAAACCATAACGACTGCCATGCCAGTTAATAATCGCCTCGTACAAAGCTTCAGTGGGTTTGGTGTATCCCAATATGCCATGGTGCAGCACTCGTTCAATAGTATTTAGGATAGGCTGTGCCGCTCTAAAGTCCATGTCCGCCACCCAAAGCGCAATGGTATCATCGGTATAATGCCATTTAAGCGACCCAGTATGACGTCTGTCGATTATTTCATCAAAGTTGTACAACACCGGTATTCTCCTTTACGGTAGCTTTATATTATAACGGTTCATCCGTCGGCTTAAATGACCTTTAAAAATAGAACACCAGCATTATTTGAATAATGGTTAAAAATTAGTGTTGCAGACTCTATATATAATCAAGTTATTTATGCCAGAGTTCGCTGATATTGCAAGGATTATGATCTATTAGCATCTACTCAAACCACCTACTAAGCCAAGATGGCTTGTCTAAAAGTATTTAGCATGATGAAAATGGACTTTCTACCAAACTTAGCACTCAAAATTAGTGCCCTTACTTTAGCCGTCGCCATTACCGCTTCATGCACTACTATGGCAACAGGCACTGACTATCAAACTTCAAACACCCAAATCACCTCAAACGCTACGAGCAGTACTGCTCTCGCTATAGGCAATAAATCCATGGCAGGCGGCATGAACAGCATCGCTATCGGTAACGAAGCAAAGACGACTAAAAACAATCAAATCGTCTTAGGTAATGCTGGGCAAGTACAGTCTAGTACCGCGTCTCAGTCAGGTACGGTCAGAATAGTCACTATCGATGACAACGGCACGTTAGGCACTATGCTCGTTGACTACTATAAAAAATCAGCTCGCTAATCCGTTAATTGATAACGTTGGCATAGCTGTAAGCCATCAACCCTAGATGAAATAACCAAACCTCGCAATGGCGAGGTTTTTTTAGTTGGTATGGTATGGTTTTGACTGATAAGAGAGTGCGCAGGGACTGACTACGACTATTTTTTGTTCTTATTCATATTAACTTTCGCTATGGTCTTAATAAAAACTACCTTCCCTTAAACTCAGCCGCCCTTCTTTCAACCATCGCCATCGCACCCTCTTTCGCATCTTCTGAATGAAACAGCGACGGCAGATAGCTATGAATATTTGCTAATGCCGCGCTTGCACCATTGCGACTGGCATCTTGTGCTGAGGATAGTAATCCTTGCACGCCAAGCGGGGCTGCCGTGCAAATCTCTTGCGCAATAGTCAGCGCGCGCTCGTATTCTTCGCCATTAGCAACCACTTCACTGACCAGATTGAGGTTATCAGCAGTTTGCGCGTCAAAGGCTTTACCAGTTAGCAAATATGGCATGGCTTTTTGCCAACCTGCTGCCGCGACAAAGCGTACCGTCGCGCCACCAAACGGCATGATACCGCGCTGAACTTCCATTTGTGCAAAGTTACAGTTATCACTGGCGATGACCACATCACTAT
>NZ_DATIRM010000193.1:0-1964 GCF_035469765.1 Psychrobacter sp. | reverse complement strand
TTAAACACTAAGCTCGTGAGATAGTAATTGGCATAAAATTTAGCCATTTTTAGCCCACTTAGATGTCCATCGATTGAATTGAGGACACGCCCTAAGCATTATTATTTAATTTAAATAATTCTAGCAACTTTACCACCTGTTGAACACGAGCAGCTCGATTACCACTGATTGATTGAAATGATTTTTTGTGAATTGTTAACTGATCAGAAAAATAAGCGCTTATCTCATCTCGCTGATGCGGACTATCGCGCAAGTCGTCAGCAACCCAAGGCGTATCAACATCGGTCAATAATATCAAATCATAATAATGTGCCAATGCTGCTTGGGTGAGCGCTTCAGGGTAATTACCATAATACCAGTTAGAGTAGACCATGAGCTCAAACAAGCTAGTATCACAAAATAAATAATGGTTGTTATCGGGTGTTTGCGCGGCTTGCTCCGCGAGTTTGTTTTCTAACTCAATCTGACCTTGTGCAATAGGCAGCAAGTCATCCCACGTACAGGTCAGATGCTCTTCATCCCATTTTTCTTGTAGATAGGTGCGCATATACTCCGGCACCCAAGGACAGCCAAAATGGGTGGCTAAGTCACGGCACAGTGTGGTTTTCCCTGTACTTTCTGCGCCTAAAACTGCAATCTTGATGACGGATTTAGGCGTATGCTGTGTGAGATTGTGTGCGGTAGCGGCGTTGCCATTCATAATAAGCCCAAATTGCGATAAGAGTAAATACGACGTATTGCAGTGCGGTAAAGGTCAAACCTTTATAAAAATAGAGCGGTACTGAGATAGCATCAGCAACAATCCACAGAAGCCAATGCTCAATTTTGCGCCGCGCCATCAGCCACATCGCCATCAAAAATAGTGCCGTGGTCAGCATGTCGGTATAGTCAACCCACGTAAATAAATGCACACCAAGCACAGCGCCATCGAAGCTAAACTGATTGTTAATAACAGGTCTAAAATAATAAACCAGACCAACAAAAGTCATAGTCGCCGTGGCTAATAATACCAATATGGGTACGTCATTTTTATTTAAACGTTCTACTTGAATAAGGTTTGGCGCATCAGTATTTTGAAGCTCTTGTCTTCGGTTATGTTGAGCAGTGGGGTTTATATGGTCTTGATGCTGTGTAAGTTCTTTATTCTTTGACCAATTGATCCAGCCATAAATACTCATAACGGTATAATAAGCGTTGATAAACATATCACCAAATAATTGCCATTTCCATAACAGATAGACAAATATAGCGGTGCTGACCAAGCCAATAGGGAATACCAAAATATTGGTTTTACTGGCGAGTAGTACACTGGCTACCCCAAAGATAACCGCAATCAATTCCAATCCGATAAACAAGGTCGGATAGTCGGCATACTGACCAAACAACCAATTCAAAAGTTCCACCATTGTCATTCCAAAATAGATAATAAGTTTGATATTTCTTAATAGAGATGTAGACAATCAAAATGCAGACCAATTATTTATACAAATAACGTGAGTAAGCAAGGCTGATTATAGCGCAGCTGCTGAAAAATGAAGCCAATCTTTGCTTATTCTTGGCAAGAAGCTGATTATTTGTAACAAAGTATTAGAAAAATAATAATATTCAGGCATAATAAAGGCACTTATTTTAAGTTTACAGTCATTCACCCAAAATTAGACGACTGTTTTTTACCTCACCTTATGCTTATTTCAAGCCCTATAGTAGTAGACAAGGAAGCGCATCATGACGACTTGTATCACAGGCACTGGCCTGTATATCCCGCCTTTTAGCATCAGTAATGAAGAGCTAGTAGAGTCTTTTAACCAGTATGTTGAAAATTATAATACAAAACACACGGCTGACATTGAAGCAGGAACAGTCACGGCTCTTCAGCCTTCATCAGCGGCTTTTATCGAAAAAGTATCTGGTATCAAATCACGCTATGTGATGGAAAAAGACGGCATCTTAAACCCTGAAATCAT
>NZ_DATIRM010000192.1:0-2903 GCF_035469765.1 Psychrobacter sp. | reverse complement strand
GCTTAAGATGTCGTAAAACATTAAAAACGGTTATCAGGATGACCATTTTTTTAGTTAAATATTAATACGACTACAGGATAGCTATGCCACAGAGCGTGACCACTTAATCGCAAGATTCGGCACCTCTTGACCAGCCGCGATCATCTTAGCGGCATTGATCCAACCAGCATGATCGATGGCTAATACTGGGTGATCTTTTTGCTCAGCTAAAATTTTGTCCAACCAACTCTCCGCTCGATTAAATAGCTGCTGTAAGCTCTCGCCATTATCGGGCGCAAAATGAACAAAGTTATTACACCATTCATCAATTTGTTGTTTCTCAATCTGTTCCCAAGACTTACCATCCCAATCGCCGAAATTAATTTCAGCAAACTCAGGCGCAATCGTGCATTTAAAGCCACGTTGTGCCAATATCACTCCAACTTTTAAAGAGCGATGTAATGGGCTGACCCACATCATTTTAGGCAATTGATTCAGACGCACAAAGCGCTCGATTTTGTTAGCAAGGCATTTTAGTTTACGTCTATCGACCTTTATATCTGTCTGCCCGATACAGAGACTACTAGCAGCAATAGCATCTCTCAAGGCTTGGTGGTCGCGGCGCCTATTCTTTTAATCACTGGTGCTGGCGGCGCGTTTGGCGCTATGCTAAAGGTCACACCAATTGGTGATTATTTAGGGACGACCTTATCTGCCCTAGGGCTTGGTATTTTTATGCCGTTTATCGTCTCTGCTGCACTAAAAACTGCGCAAGGTTCAACCACTGTTGCCTTGGTAACTACATCGGCGATGGTCGCACCATTACTAGGTCAAATAGGTCTCGATAGTGAGCTTGGTCGCGTATTTTTTGTGAGGGTAATTGGTGCAGGTGCGATGACTATTTCACATGCAAATGATAGCTTTTTTTGAATTGTTAGCCAGTTTAGCCGTATGAGTGTGGCTCAGGCTTATAAAGCCCCTTCTATGGCGACTGGTATTCAAGGCGTGACTAGCATCATCTTTATCTGGCTATTAACCTTGGTGTTTATCTAACGCCTTAGTTAAATTATTGAAAATAAAGTTATTAAAAAATAGTTTCAAAGCAACATTCAAAGAGAAAGTCATGAAAATTTTAATCGCCCCTGACTCGTTTAAAGAAAGCGTAGAAGCACTAGATGTTTGCCACGCTATCCAATCTGGATTCAGTGAAGTATTCCCTGACGCTGACTATAAGCTGCTGCCTATGGCAGATGGCGGCGAAGGCACCTCTGCCGTGTTGTCTTACGTGTTAGGTGGGCGCTGGAAAGAAGTGGTAGTAAATGACCCCTTGATGCGACCCATTAGCGCAAAGTATTTACTATTGCCCGATGCGACTGCTGTCATCGAAATCGCTCAAGCTTGCGGCTTACATCTATTAATTGCGGCAGAGCGCAATCCTGTCATCGCGAGTAGCTATGGCGTCGGCGAGCTGATTGCAGATGCTTTAGAGGAAGGCGTCAAGCGTATCATCATTGGTCTTGGTGGTAGTGCCACCAATGATGCGGGACTTGGTATGCTAACAGCACTTGGTATGACGTTTCATGATAGTGATGACAATACATTAGCCCAAGGCGGCGGCGCGCTTGCCAACTTACAACGATTAGACGCTACAAGCTTTCATGCCAGCGTGTTAGAGACAGTATTTGAAGTAGCTTGTGATGTCACCAACCCTTTATGTGGCGAGTTAGGTGCCAGCGCGATATTTGGTCCTCAAAAAGGCGCTAGTCCACAGCAAGTTAATGATTTGGACCAAGCGTTAAACCACTTTGCGAGTATATGCGAGCAGAATGGCTACCAAGATTATCAAGAGATAGCGGGTGCGGGCGCAGCAGGTGGTCTTGGCTATGCGTTAATGAGCTTTTGCCAAGCTGAGTTAAAATCAGGTTTTGATACAGTGGCAGAAGTTGCCAACTTATCACAGCACATCACCGATGCAGATTTAATCATCACCGGTGAAGGCAAGCTTGATGCTCAATCTGCTATGGGTAAAGTAGCTGGCGGTATTAGCCACATTGCCAGACTGAACCATACGCCAGTGATTGCGATTTGTGGCAGTGTTGATGGACTAAAACCGGCTCAGACTAGTCAGTTTGACGTTATTATGCCCAGTATTCAAAAACTAGATACCATCGATAATATCTTTAAAAATGCTTATCATAATATTGAAACCACCGCCGCCAATATTGCTGCGGCAATAAAACTGGGTCAAAGCATCAAGTAGGTTTTATGAGGCTATTTCAGTCGCTCTTTTAGCCACTGTTATAGCCATTTTTTTACCTCATTGATAACGGTTTGCATCCTATTTGGTAGTACTTGCTGGCGGCGTATAGCAAGATACAGAGTTTCACTAACTGAGACTGGCAGCTGATGACATTTAAGCAGCTGCGGATTTGGATACGCGGCAACTGCGTGCGCTGGTAATACGGTAAATCCAAGCCCCCTACTCACTGGCTCTAAAATCATACCTATCTGATTAGAAAAACCTTTTTTATTAAAACCATTGATGTGCTCAAACTTAGGATAATTGGTGCTCAATAGCAAACTGGCATGATGTGCGCCATCAGGATGATCAATAAATCCAAGCTCGGTAAGCGCTTCCCAGCTTGGCTCAATCGTCGAGACTGGTGTCACCAGTTGCAGCGCTTCTTGAGCCACCGGCTTGCAGCTGACCGTCTCATCATCTGAGATAGTTGTCATAAAACCTATATCAATCTCATGCTTGGAAAGCGCCTGCTCTATATCCGTATTGGGGGCAAAACGGTAATCAATCACCAACTGCGGATACTGCGCTTGTAATGTTAACAGCTGCGGATAGAGCTTTAAACCAACACTTCCAGGCGACATGAGTCGAACCAATCCCTCATAAGCCGAATCCTCACCGATAC
>NZ_DATIRM010000191.1:0-9880 GCF_035469765.1 Psychrobacter sp. | reverse complement strand
TTAATTCTACTTGGCGTGGTATCGGCGCGCTTGGGTGATGCGCCCATTGTTAAGGCTACCACTCGTGTAGTGGTATGGGGTGTATTGGCGATGCTCGCCACAGCGTTGATTGGCCGGTTATTCGGGGTGGCTGTCTAGAGTGCACTTTATTCCTATAAACACGCTATCTTTTTCCTACTTTATTCACGCTATGCTTCAGATTAGCAATAACCTTAACGCTATCTTAACGGCAAGTTAAGTTATGATGATAGAGATAAAAATGTATGATGTATTGGCTCATGGTTCAAAAAATCACATCAGTTACTTAACAAGGTAGTGCAATGAGTCAAGTAAGCGCGTGGGTGCTGGTTATCATGGCAAAGTTTGGTTATATCGGTATTATCTTTGCTATGTTTGCCGAAAATGTTTTTCCACCCATACCTTCTGAGCTCATCATGCCAGCCGCCGGTTTTGCGGTGGCAAGAGGTGATTTAAACTTAATACTGGTCATCCTAGCAGGTACGCTTGGCTCAGTGCTAGGAGCATTGCCTTTATATTATTTAGGACGCTTACTGAATGAAGATCGCTTAATGGTATTTACTGAAAAGTACGGAAAATACGTGTTCATTAAGCCTAGCGACATACTATCCTCTAGTGTTTGGTTTGATAAACATGGCAACAAAGCGGTCTTTTTTGGACGTATGGTACCGGGTATTCGCTCGTTTATATCCATCCCCGCAGGTATGAGTAAAATGCCAATACTTCCTTTTTTGGCATTTACTGCTTTGGGCTCAAGTATTTGGACAACCTTACTGACCGTTGCTGGCTATTATTTTGGTGAAAACTACGAAGTGATTGAGACTATGCTAGCGCCTTACTCTAAGGGTTTCTTATTACTTGCTATCGTTATCATTATTGCTTGGTTTATGAAACGTCGTTTAACTGCCAGGCGTAATATCAATAACATTTAATTAAAAACGTACTTGTTTATCTGCTTTAGATAATGACCTTTGTATTCATTTTAATAAGACAGAGCTAGGGCGTGTCATAAGTAAGATTACACAACAAAGGAATATTGTCATGAGCCAGCTTGTATTTGACAAAGTACTATTACATTACTGCAAGCCATTAGGCACGCTATTATTACTGGTAGGTTTTACGGTCAGTAGCTTTGCCGCCACCTATAAAATTGAGCCTGACACCTCTAACGTACGTTTCGCTATTGACCACCTTAAAACCTCTGCCGCCACTGGCGGCTTCTATAATGTGACGGGAATACTCCAGTATGATCCGAGCGCAAAAACCGGCGACATCTCTCTTATTATCCCCATAAAATCCTTAAACACAGGCAACAAAAGCTTCACTCTCAAACTGATGGGTCCTGATTTTTTTAATATGGAACAGTATCCATTGGCGCATTTTGAGTCTAGCAAATGGCATTTCACCTCTGACAAAGAAAACCCAAAGGTCACACGGGTGGATGGCAAGCTAACCTTAAATGGTCAGACCCACCCTATTAGCTTACTGGCGACCAAATTTAATTGCTACTTGAGCTCTCCACTTAAAAACACGGTCTGTGGAGGTAATTTTACCGCCACTATTGACCGTACTCAGTGGAATATCAAAAAATATGTCTTATTCGGCATGACTAAAAATCTGACTTTAAATATTCAAGTCGAAGCGTCTAAACAGTAGTTTTTTAAGTTCAGTAAACAATTAGCGTGTCATAGAGTCATAGCCAAAGTTGTTAAAAATTAGTTTTTTCCAGCCTCGCGAGGATAGTATGAAGCCAATTTCTATAATGTTATCAGCACTTGTACTTAGTATGGCTTCTAGCGCTGTCATGGCTGATAGCGCAGGCTCACCTCATGTGCCGAGCCCATTCAATATCAGCCCTACTACTAGCTTACCCAATGTAAGCCCCATGAATAGTGATTTATCCAATCGCGGTGCCTACATTGCCCGTACTGCTGACTGTATGGCTTGTCATCGCGAGGACTATAGCGGCGGCGTAGCGATTGAAACACCGATTGGTAATATTTACTCGACCAATATCACGCCCTCGCAACGTTATGGTATCGGCAACTATACCGAAACTGACTTTAAAAAAGCCCTGCAAAAAGGCCGTGCGCCCACTCATCAGCTTTATCCTGCGATGCCTTATCCGTCTTATCATGGTATGGCTGATGCGGATATCAGTGCATTATTTGCTTACTTTCAAACTGTACCTCCAGTAGAGGAGCCACCTGAAAAAACTACTAGATTACCCTTTCCATTGAATATCCGTACTTTAATGCTGGCTTGGAATGTGATTAACGTGCCTTCTACCGAAAATCGTGCAGGGCTCACCCAAACCCAGCAGCGCGGTGAATATCTGGTTAATAACTTGGAACATTGCGGCACTTGTCATACACCGCGCAACCTTACTCAAGGTCTGGATAAAGACAAGTATCTATCTGGCGCGCCGCTTGGTAAGTGGTATGCACCCAACATCACTCCAGATAATGACAGTGGTATCGGGCGCTGGAGCGAGGATGATATCGTCAATTATCTACGCACTGGCATGCTCGATAAACGTGCTTATGCTGGTGGTCCTATGGCAGAAGCCATCGCCCACAGTACCCGCTATCTAACCGATGAGGACTTAAGCGCTATGGCTGCTTATCTAAAAATCGTTCCTATCATTAAGACAGACGATTATTTGATACCTGTAGATACGTCACGGTTGCCAAATCCGGTAAGTCGTTCTATTACTTATAATTTAATAGAGCAAAAAGACTATCTGGCGCAGGAAAAATCCACTACTAATGCTGGTTCTAATACTAATAACTCACCAAAATCGCTATATCTTGCTGCCTGTGCTAGCTGTCACGGAGTAGATGGTTACGCGCAGCCTGATGCTCGTTACGCTTCCATCGTAGGACTGAGTAGTATTCGTCGGGTTAAACCAGACGCCTTAATCAATGTGATTGCTTATGGCGCAAAAGGAGCGTTAAATACCGCACCCAAAATGCCCGGTTTCTCTAAAGAGTTAAGTCATGCGCAGATTGCCAGCATTACCAATTATGTGCGGATAAATTTCGGTGGTCTACCAAGTAGTAATGTGAGTGCTGCTGACGTCAAACGCATATTAAAGTAAGTAATATAAAACCCGCTATAAAAACACCTAGTACCACCTGATGTAATGGATGACGGTTCTATAATAAGGATAATAAAATGAATGATATGCTTCAATCGCCCACCCGTCGGCAACTGCTATCAATGATTGGTAAGACCGCAGGAGCGACGGCAATGTATCAGGCGATGACTACGTTAGGATTTGCTTCTGAATCTAGCTTTAAACAAGAGATGAATTTAAAGGGTGCGCCTGCTGGTGCGAGCATTGTGATACTTGGCGCAGGACTTGGTGGACTTACTGCCGCTTATGAGCTACGTAAAGCCGGCTATAAAGTCACCGTTCTTGAATTTCAAAATCGCGGGGGCGGTCGCAGTTGGACACTAAACGCTGGTGATAAATATACTGAGCTTGGCGGCGGCGAGGTGACTTGCGACTTTAAAAAAGGCAATTATTTTAACGGTGGACCATGGCGATTGCCTGTTCATCATTATGCGGTATTCCATTATTGTAAAAAATTTGGCGTGGCACTACAGCCCTTTATACAAACTAATGACCGTGCCTATCTACACCGCACCACCCATTTCAATGGTGCACCGCAGCGTTTAGGCGAGGTGCAAAGCGACATACGGGGTTATGTCTCAGAGCTATTATCCAAAGCAGTTAATACCGGTAGCCTTGATAAGACGGTTAATAAAGAGGACAAAGAGAAGCTATTAGAAGGCCTAAAAGGTTGGGGTGTCCTTGATAACAATTATCGCTATGTCAAGAGCCATCATACCAGTAAGCATCGCGGTTATAGCGTTTACCCCGGTGGCGGTTTAATGCCTGATGCCAAACCCTCGACACCGATACCGATGGACAAACTATTAAATTCGGGCCTGTGGTCAGATATTTATAGCAACTATACGACATATGACCATCAACCAGCGATGTTCCAACCTGTCGGTGGTATGGGAAAAATCGGTGATGCGTTCACTCGCGAATGCCGAGACATGATTACTTTCAATGCCAAAGTCACTAAGATTTATCAAGATGAGAGCGGCGTCACTGTCGATTATGTCGATAGTAATAGCATTAGTAACAATCTGGATGGCGAAACTAAAATTGTGCGCGCTGACTGGTGTATCTGCAATATCCCACTGTCAGTATTGACCCAAATTGACATTAACGTCTCAGCGCCGATGAAGCAAGCGATGGCAGCAGTACCTTATGACACCTCCTATAAAGTGGGTTTGGAGTTTAAACGCCGCTTTTGGGAAGAAGATGAATGGATTTATGGCGGTATCAGCTATACCGATATGCCAATCTCGCAAATCTCCTATCCCTCACACGATATGTTTACCACAGGTTCAGGGGTACTACTCGGCGCGTATGGATTTGGAGAAGCCTCTTATCGATTTAATACGCTGAATCCAAAAGAGCGTATTGCTTCGGCACTACAGTATGGCAAACATATTCATCCGCAATATACCAAAGAGTTCCGCTCTGGGACGTCCGTCGCTTGGCATCGTATTCCATGGTCGCTCGGTTGCTATGGCATTTGGAGTGAATCAAGCCGTGATCAGTACTACGATACGCTATGCGCGATTGATCACCGTATCGTGTTGGCCGGTGAGCACTGCTCACATATTCCAGCATGGCAAGAAGGCGCAATATTATCTGGCATGGATGCTGCTCGGCGACTACATCAAAAGGCAAAGAAGCTGGGTTAGTTGAAGTGATTGTTGATGAGTGACATTCCTTAAGTAGTGATAACAATAATGAATTTAGAGGTAATCATGGACATGATAAACCCAAAGCTGCTTACTGTGATAGTGATACTAAGTATCGGTGGCACAGTCGCGCTATCAGGCTGTAGCCAATCCACTAAAGCCAACGCTGTTACTCTCGCCAGTCAACAACAAGCCACACAAATGGTCTTTGATAATCAAGCCAGTCGCAATAATGGTGCGTGGGGTGCAGTCTATATGACCAAAGAAGCGCTTAGGTTGCCAAGAGCCAATATCGTCGATGTAAGCTCACTACCAAAAATGGCAGAAGATGCTAGCTTGCAAAAGTGGTTAGCAAAATTTGAGGGTAGCTCTGAAGGTAAAAAGGGGTTTATTACTACTAATGGTAAAAAGCTCTATGATGATTCTTGTGCAGGCTGTCATATGCAAGATGGTAAGGGCGCAAAGGGGGCGGGTTACTATCCGCCGCTTGCTGATAACAGTAAGATGCAATCAAAATACGATCTTATTAGTGTTGTCATGAATGGGCTGCGTGGTATGCCATCTTTTCACAGCATGATGAACGATGAACAAATAGCAGCGGTCACTCAATATGTGCACAGTGATTTAAATCATTTTAGCGATACCGTCACAGCTGCCAATGTCACTCAGCTCCGTCATGACTTTCCACCGGGTTCTGATCCTAGTGAATAGTTTTATTGTAAAAGGTGCTTTCTAGAAACTCTTTGCTTGAGTTAAGTCATCATAAAAGAGAGTGATTTTAATGGCTTGGTTCATTATTTAATGATAGCGCTAAGCAATAACACGCTAATGACTAAAAAGAGTGTGACTATGAATAAAAAAAATGGCTTTTATCAATGTATTGTCTGTAGACAAAATTATCCTGTAAAAACCCTTACTCCTATAGGCACCATACGAAAAGCAATTACAGAAGAAATTTTGCATGATTTCCCCGAATGCTTACCTAAAGATTATATTTGCCAAACGGATTTAAGTAAGTATCGGATGAGGTATGTTCACTCATCGATAAAGTCTGAAAAAGGTGAGGTAACAGCTCTTGAATCTGAATTGATTAAAAGTATGCAACAACATGAACTCATCACCAAAAATATTGATAAAACTCTAGATCAAAAATGGACTTTCGCTGAACGATTGGCAGATAAAATTGCAACCTTTGGTGGTAGTTGGTCATTTCTCATCTGTTTTGCTATTTTTATAGCCATTTGGATTGTCTTCAATACCGTAGTGATGGTCACACGTCCTGCTGATCCCTACCCGTTTATTCTATTAAATTTAATATTATCCTGTATCGCTGCTATTCAAGCACCTATAATTATGATGAGCCAAAATAGGCAAGAAACCAAAGACCGATTGCGCTCAGAAAATGATTATCAAATTAACTTAAAAGCCGAGCTTGAAATAAAACACTTGCATGAAAAACTGGATCATCTTTTAATGCATCAATGGGACAGGCTCGCTGAAATACAAGAAATACAACTCGACTTGTTATCTGAAATGAGTAAAAAGCAATAAGATAATCCCTATCTTATCCGTAAGTATGGCCATCAAATATAAACTCAATGTTGGAAAAGTAGTTGCAAGCGGTACGAATGAAAGATTTAACCACTTTTACATATCCATTTTAGTAAATGCAAATCTACATTCTAATTTATTAGATGATAAAAACCTCTTATCAGATGTCCAAAATTAGTTGACCACTACACATGGTCTCAGCCTCAAAGCCACTTTCATCCATATACACAATGGGATAGCCCTCAATTTTAAAGCCCTCAAGCTTACTCTGATAAAGCGCTCGCTTGATTGTGCACGAGTGTCTTTTTTTGAGTAATACCTAGACGCTTTAGGGCTTCACAAATCCCTGATTTACTGCATTTTAAACGTCTTGCCCGTTCATAGTGATAGCTGTCTGGATAGTCCTTTACATCTTTAAGTAAGCGCTCATCAGTTATCTTATGAGGCTTAACTTGTCTGGTTATTTTGCTATGAATACGCTTCTTCCACTTCTGAATAGTGGTTGGGCTAATATTATAAAAGTCGACAGCTTGAGTGAACGTCATGCCATCATCTAAGCTTTTTAGTACTTGTTTGCGAAAGTCTAAGGAGTAGGTCATGATTTTTTGACTGTTGGTTTAGTTAATTGCGTTTATAACATTTTTATATTGAACTGACTATATAAACCCTGCCACTTCCTTTAAGAAATTACCGCCTTTATTTAGCCCTTTTGAGCACTCAGCTCATTCATCAACCCATGGGCGGATTCGGCATTCAGCAGATATGGATTAAAGCCAATAGTGGTAGAGTGCTTCAAGTAAATTGCGGCATTTTCTTCGGTCGGAGAAGCATAATTCATAGACCATTTCGACCATTCTCTATGCTTTAATTCACGCGTTTCAATAATCTGTAGATCATGATGTCGCTGGTCTACAATAAGACTGTATAGCAAGCGGTTAATCTGCGCTCTTGGGCCTTCTATCGTCTGCAAAAAATAATCTTTATTAAACGTCAGCATTCCAGTGATACCGTTGGCAGCGTTATTTACTTGTGCTTGTTGCAATATCTCGTTGAAGTCGCTGGCCGATACATCTGGGTTTGCGCGGCTGGCATAGGTCATGCTCATTAGAATGTGGGCATCTGCATTTACTGATGTCATATTTTTTCTCTTATACAAATTTTATGGGGGCGGATCGCCTCTATAGAGGTCAATCGATTAGCCAAGAGCATACCAAGGCTTTTTCTTCTGAGAGGTACTCTTTTCTTCTTGCTCTTGAAGCTCTGATAGCGTATCAATCAGCATCATGATTTGGTTGGTGCTCATCAAGTAAGGATTGAATTGATTGCCTGTCGAAAACTTCAACGCAAGGCCTTTATTTTCATCGCTTGGAATCAAATATTTCATTGACCATTTATTCCATTGGCGCTGCTCAACTTCACGGCACTCTACAATTTGTAGAGAATGATGCCGCTCATCTTGGACAAGTTTTCTAAGCAGCCCATTAATAACTGGCCTTGCCCCTTCAATACTTTGTAAAAAGTAATTGTGGTTAAATACTAAGGCACCAGTGATGCCATTGCGCTCGTTATTTTTCTGAGCTTGCTCAAGGATGCGAGTTACCTCGCCATTGAGGTTGTCGTTATTGTAACGGCTGATGTAGGTCATACGTAGAATAATATGCTCACCATGCAGCATTTTTAAACGATTTGACTCTAAAAGTTCAACTGATTCCATAAATTTTTCCAATTAGTTTGTTAGATTTGTAAAACGAGTCAGCCCCGTTGCTTTTAATAACCAGTTAATCGCTGCTCTAACTTTACTGTTGAATCCTTTTAATAAATTCACTCATACCATGTGATAAATTGCCATTACTACTCTTTTGTACTTCGTGCACCAATAACGATAACTGGGCGCTGTCCTCACACTGCTCTAAGCTTAGTAAATAACCCCACGCCTCTGCAGGTGGTGCATTTTTTTCGATATAGGTCGCCAAGTCCGATTTGATGGTGCTATAGTGGGCGTCAGACACTTTTGACTTAAAAATACTGCCTATTGATTTTTTACCAATATCTGCAATTTTATTGGGTTTCTTACTATTGAAGGTACGGTCAAATTCTGTCTCAGTACTGCTATCAAATGAGTTGCGTGTTGATTGAGAGTGCTCAGCGATTGGCGATTGGGGTATGGTGGGCGCCTGAGGAGTAGAAGGTTGAAGACCCGTATTAGTAGCACCAGCTATTTCAATACACTCAAGCTCCAAAAGCAGTTCAAATAAAGGCCCGACGCCACCAAAATCTGCAAACATTTTGCTATTATTAAGCGTATCTAAGTAGTTTTGATACGTCCGCTTACCATCAATCATGATCAATAATGTTCTCGCTTCTCGCGGCAATATACCGAGACCTTGAGACTTTATTTCTTCTCTACCCAAATCACTTTTTCGAAACACATCACCGTAGTTCATTCTTTACACTCAGTACTGGCAGTAAGGTATGCACCTTGCTTGTAAGACGCTAACCCAAATAATTTTTTATGTTTTAAGCCATTAAATGGCCAAACTCTGATTGATCTGCATTTGTTGTTAAGTAGTTCTTTAAATAAAACCCTAATACTTAAAGTCAACTACATTATTTAGTTGAGGGGAGTATATCAATCTCATGAATAAACTGTTAGTACTAATTAAATCGGATAGAACAAACGGTCTATAGTAAGGTATGAAAGGTAGTTTTTATAAATTTCAATATAAAAATTGATAATATAGTCAATCCTAAATGAAAAGAATGCAGCTACGATAGCGTACTACGTTCCCAAAAAAGGCTACGCAAAATTTATCCAAGTAGCGCTGTATTTATTTTATAGTGGATTGACTATACTTTGAGAAAAATATTAACAGCAGCATATTTTATCACTGGTGCAAACATACGTTGATTACAAGCATTAAGACTAAATGCGTGATTGTGATGGATATGAGCGAGGATAAAGCAAAGCACTGCTTTGCCCGAGTGCAAGACGAGAACTGTGCTCGAGTGGGAAAAAGAAGTGGGTACAAGCAAAGTTTTTACGCCTAGGGTGAATGGAGAACGATCTGCCTAAACTGTTTCATAATATGGGTTGTATCTCTTTTATTTTGGACTGACTACATCACTCTCAATACGACCATCAACCAAATTAATCGTTCGATCGCAAGATGCTGACAAGCGCGGATCATGAGTGACTATCAATACCGCACAATCACGTTCCTGATTGACTTTGCGGAACAGCTCAAACACCTCGCCAGCTGTAACGGTATCAAGATTACCCGTAGGTTCATCAGCCAATAACAATGCAGGCTCAGTTATCAAGGCTCGTGCTATCGCCACACGCTGTTGCTGACCGCCTGAGAGCTCGTTAGGTTTACTATCAGCGAAGCGCTCTAGACCAACCGCTGCCAGTAGCTCTCGCGCTTTTTGAATAGCAAGATTATCCGGACGACCCTGTGTCAACGTTAGAGGCATCAAGATATTATCTAAGGCACTAAACGCTTGTATCAGATGATGAAAC
>NZ_DATIRM010000190.1:0-17245 GCF_035469765.1 Psychrobacter sp. | reverse complement strand
ATGTCTCTGTGGTGCAGACTGCACCTGCTGTGACCCAGATGCGTTTAGGGTTTTCAGGTGCGCCAGTATTACCAGCTGCCTATCAGCTCGACAATCCAAGCCGCTTGGTACTAGACTTTGAACAGGTGCAAAACGGGCTTGCCAGTCGTTTTAAAGAATATAATATCGGTATGGTCAATGAAGTCACCACCCTAAACAGTGACAATACCACCCGTCTTATCGTTGGGCTAAAAAAGACGGGTAACTATACCACCGCGATTGATGGCAATGAATTATTATTGACGATTACGGACCCTAATCGTCCAGTGATTGCTCCGGTGGTCACGAAAGTCATTACCAACGACCCTGTACAAGATGTCCTAAATGGCAATTCGGCTATTACCACCACTGCTGTGGTCACGCCAATCGTTGAAACCAGTAGTGTCGCCGTTGCTCCGATTAAGACGACAGTGACAAAAACCCAAGTGCCTGCTGATACTATGATTGTACGTGTCAATCCTTTATTAAGCCCGCAACTTGCCTCTGCACAAGTTAGTAAGCAATACAGTTATGATGGGCTAAGTGCTGTGAATTTCTCAACAGGAAATGATGGTGGTGGCAACGTCAGTATCTCACTTGCCAATGAAGCGATTCCAGTCGATGTGCAGCGTCAAGGCAATAAGCTGGTTGTGCGTTTGACTGGCAGCACGGTACCTAGAAATTTGCTGCGCCGCTTAAATGTTAATAGCGGCTTGGTCGACAGTATCGATACCAAAAACCAAAGTCAAAATGGTGTTATCACCATTAATATGAAAGAGGATTTTGAATACCAAGCCTATCAATCAGGCAATCAGCTAAATATTGGTATCAGAAAACCGGAGCTACTACGCGAGCCGACACTTGAAGAAAAAGTCTATACTGGTGAAGCGCTATCTATGGAGTTCCAAGATGTTGAGGTTCGTAGTGTTTTAGATCTCTTAGCGCAGTTTACAGAGATGAATATCGTTGCGAGTGATTCGGTCGCTGGTAATATTACCTTGCGCCTTATCAATGTGCCTTGGGATCAAGCGCTTGATATTATTCTAAAGAGTAAAAATCTCGGCAAGCGTGAAAACGGTAACGTGATTTTGGTTGCGCCTTCAACTGAGCTTGCTGAACAAGAAGCGCGTGAGCTTGAAGCACAGCAAGCGGTCGAGTCTTACGCGCCGCTACGCACAGAGTATATCCGTCTAAGCTACGCAAAAGCAGCAGATGTACTGACTCTTATTTCTCAAGGTAGCGGTGGTGCTTCTGGTGGTAGCACTACCGGCACTACTAATGCCAATCCAACTGATAGCAATAGTTTACTGTCTAATCGTGGTACGGTAACGGTTGATGAGCGTACTAATACTTTAATTGTCAAAGATGTGGCAGCTAGTATTGAAAACATCCATAAGCTCATCGGAAAAATTGATATTCCTGTCCGTCAGGTCATGATTGAAGCACGTATCGTTAGCGCCAGCGATAACTTTAGTAAAGAGATTGGAGTTCGTTGGGGTATCCTATCAGACGGCGTTGCAAGCAACCGCAATTTGCTGGTTGGTGGCAGTAATCAAACTTTATGGGATTTAAAAAAGTTTGATATAGATGAAGCTACTGGTGCGATCTCATACGATATCACTCGTCCTGATAATTTAAACGTTGATTTGGGTGTTGATAATCCAGCAGGTCGTATTGCTTTTGGTCTGCTTGGCATCTCTGATTTTATGCTCGATCTTGAGTTGTCAGCCATGCAAGCAGACAACCGCGGTGAAGTTATCTCTACGCCAAAGATTTTGACCGCCGATAAACAAACGGCGAAAGTATCTTCTGGTACGCAGATTCCTTATCAAGAAGCATCAGCGAGTGGGGCAACGACGACCAGCTTTAAAGAAGCTGCTTTAAGTTTAGAGGCCACGCCAAATATTACTCCAGATGGTAAGATTGGTTTGCAGCTGTTAATCACCAATGGCACACCGACCATTATCAATGGTCAGGTTGCCATCGCTGAAGACTCTATTTCGACCAACGTGATTGTTGAAGATGGTCAAACGGTTGTCTTAGGCGGTGTCTTCAAAAACCGTACTAGTAATGGGGTCGATAAAGTACCGTTCTTAGGTGACTTACCTTATATCGGTCGTGCATTCCGTAAAGATGTGCGCAGCAATTCTAAAGAAGAGCTGTTAATATTTATCACACCAAAATTGATCAATGATGGCATTAGCCGTTTAAATTAATCCGCGTCATTTTTATTCTAGACAAAAAAGTAAGCATTGATGCTTGCTTTTTTTATGGCTGATTTTTACGCTGGTAAGGATTTACTGACAATAATCAACGTGCATTACTAGCCAGAATATCGATGACGTTGTATCATACCTAATTTAGCTGAGTGAGTACTATGGTTGAGGAATTACCGTCGGTATTTTTAGTGGGGCCGATGGGAGCAGGGAAGACCACAATCGGCAGATTACTGGCAAAGCAGTTAGGGCGCTCGTTTGTGGACAGTGATTGGTATATTGAGTCGCAGACCGGTGCTGATATCGCTTGGATATTCGCCAAAGAAGGCGAGGCAGGCTTTCGTGAACGGGAAACGCGCGCGATAGATGAGCTAACGCAGCAACCGCGAATTGTCTTAGCAACTGGCGGCGGCGCTGTGATGGCAGCCGAAAATCGCGAGTATTTAAAGCAGCGCGGTATCGTTATTTATCTCAATGCGCCGGTCGATGTGCAAATGGCTCGTACTGCGAAAGACACATCACGTCCATTATTACAACAGCCTAACCCTAGAAAAATACTACAAGCATTATATAGCGCGCGCGATCCATTATATAGGGAAGTGGCGCATATTATTATGCCGACAGGACATACCTATCCACGTCATATGGTCAACCAACTATTACAGCAGCTTAACTCATTTTGCGCTTCTACGTCTGTCGCTTCAGAACCTCAAAAAGACTGATGTCAACAATGAATGATATTAAGATATTAAAAAGCTTCTTCAATATGTATTTAGCCCACTTTATTTGTAAGATTCAAGGAGATTTTCATGGCAACGCCACTGTTTCATGCTGATTTGACAGTACATACGCAAAGTCATGACTATCCAATCGTCATTACTGAAAACACAGCTACTGAAAATGCAATAGCAGAAAATAGTAGTATGGCTGGCCAAGTTGCCCCTTATATTACCGGTCAGCAGGTATTGATTGTTACCAATGAAACCATTGCGCCACTTTATCTACAAGCCCTACAAGAGCCACTTGAAGCGCAATTTACTGTGCAGATTTGTGTGTTGCCAGATGGTGAGCAATATAAGAACCAGTCGAGTATCGATCAGATTTATGATGTGTTGATGGCAGCACATTTTAATCGTGATGTGACCCTGATTGCGCTTGGTGGCGGTGTGATTGGTGATATGACAGGATTTGCAGCAGCAAGCTTCATGCGCGGCGTCAATTTTATTCAAATACCAACGACCTTACTGTCTCAAGTGGACTCAAGTGTCGGCGGCAAAACCGGCATCAATCATCCGCAAGGCAAAAACATGATTGGCGCATTCTGGCAGCCGCAAATAGTCTTGGCTGATATGAGTACTCTCAAAACTTTACCAGCGCGTGAGCTGTCAGCAGGGCTTGCTGAAGTCATCAAATATGCGCTGATTATGGATGTGGAGTTTTTGACTTGGCTTGAGCAAAATCTGCCTGCGATGATGGCATTGGACTTGGCGATACTTGGTGAAGCCGTCAAGCGCTGCTGTGAGTACAAAGCGGATATCGTCGCTCAAGATGAAAGAGAGTCAGGCGTACGCGCACTATTGAACTTTGGTCATACCTTTGGTCACGTGATTGAAACCCATGAAGGTTACGGTAATTGGTTGCATGGCGAGGCAGTCGCGGCAGGCATGGTACAAGCGGCTGAGTTGTCGCAAAAAATTGGCTGGTTAACGAGTGATGAAGTTGCCCGCGTCAAGCGCATATTATTGTTAGCCAATTTACCCATTACACCGCCGCCTATTGCCGTGCAAACTGCTCTGAACCTAATGGGTCATGATAAAAAAGTGAAACACGGACAAATCCGCCTTATTTTGTTAAAATCATTGGGTAAAGCTGTGCTAACCAATGAGTTTGATCCAGATTTGCTCACTGAGGTGCTATCACAACATGCTACCCATGCCTAACTGTGACGTGCAAGCCATAGCAGCAAGTGTGTTATAAATAGCGTGAGCAGTTAGATATCTAAATAGATTGCTTGGTTTTATCACTGGTTGCCAGTTTTTTATATTTTTTACGCCCTTACTTTAAGTATATCTTTACCAAGGACATCCCCATGGCAGCATCTCGCTCGACGACTCGCACCGCGAGCCAATCCTATCGCCGTCAAGCATTGATTTGGCTGATAGCGACCCTGCTGTTGGGCGTGTGTACTGCTTTGGTATGGATGTTTAGTCAAACACCAGCGATGGGTGCTAAAATAGAGAACGCTCCCATAGCGGCACCGCAAACACTGAGCGCAGAGCTCATGCAGCCATTAAAAATCGAATCGCTGCATGAGCTTGATACCGATGTACAGCCAATCAGTTTTGATGAAACGGTTCGTGATTTACGCAGCTATCCTGATGAGTTTAAAGATAAGCGTTATCTGCTTGCTAATAAAGGTAAGTGGACAGTACAGGTCATGAATGTCGCTGAAAATGAGGTGATTGTCAGTTATTTAGAGGGGCGTGACGACCGTAGTAAATTTGCCTATTTTCGCTACCTTGATGAAAACAAACAAGTACGTTATATGCTGACTTATGGACTGTTGAGCAGTCCACAAGAGGCGGTCGGTGCAGCTAAGCTAATAGATTTTAAGCTGCCTGCTAATGTGCGAGTATTGCCTGAAGAGATTAACCGTTACGTGGGTATTATTGATAATTATGAGCGTCCTGATCCTGTGAAAGATTTGAGTACCAAACGCACGCGTGCTGTCAATCTGCGACCAACCAAACGAGAAGTGCCGCTACGTCAAAAACCACCAACGGAAAATAACAGCGAGCAAACCGCAAGCAGTGCGACTAATCGTATTCCTCAAGAGTCCGCCAATAGCAATGCGACTGAAAGCATTCGTCAGTCAGTTGATACGTCTGATACCTTGTCAGTCAATGAAGAGCGTATTGTCGGTATAGAGCAGCAAGGCGATACTACCTCAGTACCTAAGAATATTGATAATAATGTACCGAAGAAACCGCCAGTGGTTGCCACACCTAAGGCGCCGAATAGCAATGCTAATAATAGCTCTAATAATGCGGCAGCGCCAAAAGCCAAAAACGACAGTATAAAAGAGCTTATCGAAGAAAAGAAAGATTAATTTTAAGTAAGCATATGCGTTAAAAAGCCCACTCAAAAATATAGTGGGCTTTTTTTATGAATAATTTATTTATGCATTTTTATATCTTATATAACAAATAATAATATAAACGCTTACAAAATCTGACGGATGAATCGGTAGAAAAGACTAGATTTTTTGTCAATCATTCACTAATATAAGCATGGGCGACGTTCTGTATAGTTATCGTAAATGATAATGTATTAGCCGATTATTTGATGAGCTTTTATTAAATTTAGGATAAATGACTAACAGAAAACACCGTATCTCAAGCGCTGCTACTTGCTAACCGGTTACTAGTTATACGCTATGATCAGCATATCGCAAGTGGCGCAACTTCTCTTATTATCATCCTTATTAGGATTGTTAAGGCGCTTGAATATAGGCGTCTTATATTCACATTTGATGGATAAACTGCGTTTTTTCAGCTATTTACTATTTTGGTCATTGAAGGTTATAAGACTCATATTGAAACCTATAACCAACATAACATCGACAAGTAATCGCGCTGAAGTGCTCGGTAACTGAATTTATGATGAGTACTGAGTTACTTATCAAGGTTATCTAGCAATCCGCGTTAAATTGATGTCTTAAATGACGCTAGCATGCATGGTGCTTTGATAATTGTTTTTATCATACCCAGTGCCCTGGCAGTAATTTCTCTGCTCGCGCTTTATTTATCCGGATATGTAAATATAATCCAGCCCGTTCTGCTTGCGGAGAATGGTTTGTGCATCACATTGGTTGCATATACTGCCGCTCACTTAAAAGGACAAGCTATGTCAATGATTTCCTCCCATACACATTTGGCCTCGCCAGATGATTTTTCTGACAATTGTGGCTTTGGTTTGATTGCTCATATTGAAGGTCAAGCCAGTCATGACTTGGTGAAAACAGCTATTCATAGTCTCAGTTGTATGACCCATCGTGGCGGTGTTGCTGCTGATGGCAAAACTGGTGATGGTTGTGGTTTATTATTAGCGACACCCGTTGCTTTCTTTAAAGATATTGCAGCAGAGCAACAGTTTGAGATAACGGATAACTTTGCTGTTGGTATGGTGTTCATTAATGATGATAAAACCCAAGCACAGCATAGCCAGCAAGTATTAAGTGATGAGATTATCGCGCAAGGACTAGAGGTCGCTGGATGGCGCGATGTGCCACTTGATTTAAGCATTGTCGGTGAGATTGGTCGTCAGACACTACCAGATTTTAAGCAAGTATTTGTCAATGCGCCGGATGGTTTAGCGGCAGATGATTTTAATCGTAAGCTGTTTGTAGCACGTAAAAAAGCTGAGCAACGCTTGGTTGATGATGAGCTGTTTTATGTCTGCTCATTGAGCTGTCAGACCATAATTTACAAAGGTTTGGTGATGCCATCAGACTTGCCAGCTTTCTTTCTAGATTTGCAAGATGCGCGTTTGGCATCGCACATTGTGGTGTTTCATCAGCGCTTTTCAACCAATACGCTACCACGCTGGCCATTGGCACAGCCTTTTCGCTATTTGGCACATAATGGGGAGCTAAATACCATCACGGGCAACCGCAGCTGGTCTGAGGCGCGTACGCCAAAATTAAAATCAGATAAACTGCCCAATTTGAATGAGTTAACGCCATTGGTAAATAGCAGTGGCTCGGATTCGTCTAGCTTAGATAATATGCTGGAAGTTCTGATGTCAGGCGGTATGAGCTTGTTTCATTCGATGTCAATACTTGTACCACCTGCATGGCAAAATGTCGATAGCATGGATATGGACTTGCGGGCATTTTATGAGTTTTATTCACAGCATATGGAAGCATGGGACGGTCCTGCAGGTCTCGTGATTCAAGATGGTCGCTATGCGGTTTGTATGCTTGACCGAAACGGTTTACGTCCATCGCGCTGGGTGACGACGAAGAATGGCTATATTACGGTTGCCTCAGAAGTAGGGGTTTGGGACTATCAACCAAAAGACGTCTTGGCAAAAGGTCGTGTTGGACCTGGTCAGATGCTGGTCATTGATACGCAAACCGGTCAAATTATGGACACCAAAGCCATCGCGACCTTGCTTAAAAAGGCGCATCCGTATCGTAAATGGCTACGTGACGAGGCAACTCGTATCCGTGATGATGAGCGCTTAGAAGAAGAGCTAGCAGCGCAGGCATGTCGTGGTGAGCCGCTAAAAGCGTTGCAAAAGATGTATCATATCACCAACGAAGAGCGTACAGAAATCATCCGTCCTAATGCCGAAAACGCGCAAGAACCAGTCGGTTCGATGGGTGACGATACGCCAATGGCGGTACTCTCGCAGCAAATTCGCCATGTCGGTGATTTCTTCCGTCAGCAGTTTGCACAGGTGACCAATCCACCGATTGATCCGCTACGTGAATCTATCGTTATGTCGTTACAGACTTGTCTTGGTGCTGAAACCAATGTGTTTGCACCATCAGCAAGAGACGCACATCGTCTTATCTTGTCATCACCGGTGTTATCAGCAAGTAAAATGCAGCAACTTGAAATCTTGGATGATCCTGCCTTTAAGCTGGCACGTATCGATGTAAATTATGAGCGTACATTAGAGCTGTCTGATGCCATTCTCGCTATCTGTGAGCAAGTTGCCAGTAGCATTCGTGCAGGTCATACCTTGATTGTCTTGTCTGATAAAGACATCGCAGCAGATAAAGTCCCTGCCAACGCCATAATGGTCACAGGGGCGGTGCATCATTATCTGATTGCACAAGGTATTCGTACTGATGCCAATTTAATTATCGAAACCGGTCTAGCGCGTGATTCACATCAAGTAGCGGTACTGATTGGATTTGGTGCGACCTGTGTTTATCCTTATCTAGCTTATGACGTGATTGATGATTTGGTTGCGACTGGCGAGCTACTTGGCGATCCGATTCAGGCACGGGTAAATTTCCGTAAAGGCTTAGATAAAGGTCTGCTGAAAATCTTATCAAAAATGGGTATCTCTACCATTGTGTCATATCGCGGTGCGCAGTTATTTGAAGCGGTTGGTCTTTCTGAGGAAGTCGTTAACCTGTGCTTTAAAGGCGTGCAAAGTCGTATTAAAGGCGCAACCTTTGCTGACTTGGCAGCGGATCAAGCACAGCTCGCGGCAAATGCCTTTAAGCGTCGTGCACCACTTGATCAAGGCGGCTTATTAAAATTTGTCTTTAATAAAGAGTATCATGCCTTTAATCCTGATGTGATTAATAGTCTACATCTGGCGGTACGAACTGGTAATTATGACAATTACCGTCAGTATGCAGAAATCGTTAATAGCCGTCCGGTCGCTACTTTACGTGATTTATTACAGCTTAAAACGGATAATCCTCTTGAAGTAGATGAGGTTGAAGATATCTCAGCCATTTTGTCGCGTTTTGACTCTGCAGGCATGTCGCTAGGCGCGCTGTCGCCAGAAGCGCATGAAGCCATCGCTATCGCTATGAATAGCATTGGTGGTCGCTCAAACTCAGGTGAGGGCGGTGAAGACCCTGTACGTTACGGGACATTGCGTAACTCAAAAATCAAACAAATTGCCTCTGGTCGTTTTGGGGTAACGCCCGCCTATCTGCGTTCAGCAGAAGTCATGCAGATCAAGGTTGCTCAAGGGGCAAAACCTGGTGAAGGTGGTCAGCTGCCGGGTGGTAAGGTTAATGCTTTAATCGCCCGCTTACGCTACTCTGTGCCTGGAGTGACGTTGATTTCACCGCCGCCGCATCATGATATTTACTCGATTGAAGATTTGGCGCAGCTTATTTTTGATCTTAAGCAAGTCAATCCAGATGCGTTGGTTTCAGTTAAGTTGGTTTCGCGTCCGGGTGTTGGTACGATTGCGACTGGTGTGGCAAAAGCCTATGCTGACTTGATTACTATCTCAGGTTATGATGGCGGTACGGCAGCATCGCCACTGTCGTCTATCCATCATGCTGGTTCGCCTTGGGAACTCGGTCTTGCTGAAACCCATCAATCATTACGGGTGAATGGCTTGCGTCATAAAGTTCGTATTCAAACTGATGGTGGTCTAAAGACAGGACTTGATGTGATCAAAGCAGCCATTCTTGGTGCGGAAAGCTTTGGATTTGGTACGACGCCGATGATAGCTGTTGGTTGCAAATACCTACGCATTTGCCATTTAAACAACTGCCCAACGGGCGTTGCCACTCAAAAAGCCCAGCTACGCGATGATCACTTCATCGGTGAAGCTGAAATGCTGATTAACTTCTTTAAATTTGTTGCAACCGAAACCCGCGAATGGCTTGCCAAGCTGGGCGTGCGCACGATGGAAGAGTTGGTTGGACGTACGGACTTGCTTGAAATATTAGAAGGCAATACTGCTAAGCAACAGCATCTTGATTTATCGCCTCTACTATTTAGTCATCCTGCCAGTAGCGGCAAAGCGCAAACCTGTCAAGTCGAGCGCAATGAGCCATTTGATAAAGGCTTACTTGCTGAGCAAATGATTAGCGATATGCTGCTTAATATTCGTCAAGGCAATGGGGGTGACTATAGTTACCACATTGGTAATTGCGATCGCTCTATTGGGGCGCGTATCTCAGGCGAGATTGCAGAGGTATGGGGTAATCTTGGCATGAGTGACAAACCCATTAAGCTGCACTTGACCGGAACAGCAGGACAAAGCTTAGGTGTTTGGAATGCTGGCGGCTTGCATATTGAGCTAGAAGGTGATGCCAATGATTATGTCGGTAAAGGCATGGCGGGTGGCGAGATTGTGATTTATCCACCAAAAGACTCGAGCTTTGTGACGCAAGATACTGCCATTATAGGTAATACCTGCTTGTATGGCGCAACAGGCGGCAAGCTATATGCTGCGGGTACGGCAGGGGAGCGCTTTGGTGTTCGTAACTCAGGTGCTCATGCGGTCATCGAAGGCACAGGTGATCATTGCTGTGAGTATATGACTGGCGGTATCATTACGATACTTGGACGTACCGGTCTTAACTTTGGTGCAGGCATGACGGGTGGATTTGCCTATGTACTCGATATGGAAGGGGATTTCTTTGATCGCTGTAACCATGAGCTGATTGACTTAAATCGTATCTCAAGCGAGCAGATGGAAAGCCACCGTATCTACTTACAGCAGGTCATCGAAAGGCATGTTGATAAAACGGGTAGTGCATGGGGGCAGAACATATTGGCGGACTTCGAGCATTATGCGCGTAAGTTCTACTTGGTTAAGCCAAAAGCGGCAAACGTTGGAACCTTGCTTAAGACCACGACCGCTGATCCACAATAATAGTTTCGACTTTTAATAGCGTTTATGCATGAAACCAAAAGTAATTTACAGGTTTTAAAAGCATATAACGCTATTTGAAAGAAGGTTTATAGATGTTTTGAGCAGGTAAATGACAGTCCGTATCAGTAAATTTGCCTCATCGAGGCTGCAGATATGGGCGGTCGTCACCCACTACAAAAGAGAGTTTTACCATGGCAAAACGCTTAGAAAATAGTTTTCAGTTTTTAGATGTACCACGGCTTGAGCCGATCAAAAAAGACATCGCCACGCGTTCAACGGAATTTGTTGAAATTTATCAGCCGTTTGAAAGTGAGTCAGTCGCTCAGCAATCGCATCGCTGTTTAGAATGTGGCAATCCGTATTGCGAATGGAAATGCCCAGTACATAATTACATTCCTAATTGGTTAAAACTAGCCGCTGAGGGTCAAATTTTCCAAGCGGCAGAATTGTGTCATCAAACCAATACTTTGCCTGAAGTTTGCGGACGTGTATGCCCGCAAGACCGCTTGTGTGAAGGTTCTTGTACACTTAATGACGGCTTTGGTGCGGTAACGATTGGCAATGTTGAAAAATATATTAATGACACAGCTTTTGCTCTCGGCTGGCGTCCTGATATGTCTGAGGTGGTTTGGACGGATAAAAAAGTCGCCATCATTGGTGCCGGACCTGCAGGACTTGGCTGCGCGGATATCTTGGTTAGAAATGGCGTCAAACCCGTTATCTTTGATAAACGCCCAGAGATTGGTGGTTTATTAACCTTTGGTATTCCAGAGTTTAAAATGGAAAAAGACGTCATGCGTAACCGCCGTGTCATCTTTGAAGGCATGGGCATGGAATTCCGCCTTGAGACAGAAATCGGTACTGATGTCACTATTGATGAGTTGTTAGGTGAATATGATGCTGTATTTATGGGTATGGGTACTTATACCTATATGCGTGGCGGTTTTGCCGGTGAAGAATTGGATGGTGTTTATGACGCACTAGATTACCTGATTGCCAACGTCAATCGCTGTAATGATTGGGAAAAAGATCCAGCAGAATATATCGATTTTAAAGGTAAAAAAGTGGTGGTACTTGGCGGCGGTGATACCGCAATGGACTGTAACCGTACCAGCATTCGCCAAGGTGCACATCAAGTGGTCTGTGCTTATCGCCGTGATGAAGAAAATATGCCAGGCTCACGACGCGAAGTGGTCAATGCACGAGAGGAGGGCGTTGAGTTTTTATTTAATCGTCAGCCAACTGAAATCATCGGTCTCAATGGTAGAGTTAATGCGGTCAAAGTCGTCACTACCCAATTGGGCGCACCAGATGAGAATGGTCGTCAGTATCCTGAGCCAATTGCCAACTCAGAGGAGATTATCCCCTGTGATGCGGTGATTATGGCATTTGGTTTCCGTCCAAGTCCGGCTGATTGTTTTGACTCGCAGCAGATTTCTATGGATAAATCTGGTCGAGTATTGGCAGCAGAAAAACAAACCTTTAAGTTCCAAACTAATAATCCCAAAATCTTTGCAGGCGGAGATATGGTACGTGGCTCTGATTTGGTAGTCACTGCCATTTGGGAAGGTCGTGAAGCGGCTGAAGGGATTTTAGACTACTTAGAAGTGTAGTAATTAGCCTGATTGACAGCCAAATGCTCGCTTAATCATGCTTTTTTCTGGCGATGTTCGAGCATGTTTTGACACTTAACGTCTTTTATCTTTTAATAGGTAAAAGGCGTTATTTTTATACTTTTTTTAATTCCAATTCTCATTAATGATAAGAGATGTCCTGCGTGAAGCCGACTTTTTTACAACGATTTACCGCTCCCGTGATAGAGCCATACGCTCGCTATCAGCATGCTGATGTGCTGCATGCCATACGTTTGGGCGTGGCAGTTATACTCGCTTTATTAGTCAATAAAGTCACCAATTTTCCACATGGAGAATGGACGACTATTACTGTTTTTATTATTCTAGGATTGCTACAGTATCAAGGTGCAATCTATACTAAGGCTAAAGAGCGAGTACTTGGTACTTTATTAGGTATTGGTGCTGCGGTCGGTATTGTATGGTTTAGTCAAGGCGTAGGGACATGGTTGTGGGTAGATTATGTCATCATCGGACTGATGAGTGGTATTATTGGCTATCTGGCGATTAGGAATCTTGGCTACACAGGGTTATTGACTGGTATAACCATGTTGATGATTGTCTCAGATTTGGGTCAAAGCCCTATCGGCCAAGATGGTATCTACCGCGCCCTCAATATTTTACTTGGTACTGGCCTTGCAGTTGCAGCGACATTGATTTTGCCATTGAAGTCCACGTTGATGTGGCGATTCTTACTGGCTAGTAACCTCGATGCTTGTAGTAATCTTTATGCTAGGGTAGGCAATCATATCGATACTGCTGAAGAATTGATTGATGGTGCTGTTCAGTACGTCAATCCAACTGTCTTTGCCGTTGATGGAGTACCTGTTAATAAAGCTTTAGTGACAGAGCTACAGCAGATCAATAAAAGACTCTTAGCGGTACGCCCACATATGGCAGCAACAACGAGCGAGTCTGGTATCGATAAAGAGACAATTGAGAGTATTCAACGTACCCACCGAAATATTATTGGCACGATTGATCTGCTGCTAACGGCAGCACCGCGCTTAGCCAGTATCGAGATCGATGAGGATAATCATATCCTGCTCATACATTATCAGCACGAATTAACCCAAGTGATGCAAAATATGGCAGCAGTGTTGCGTAGCCCAAGTGATGAGGTATTTCGTCCCATTACGCGTATTACCTTATCAGAATATCCAAGCGTAGAAAATTTAGGCTTTGAATGGCAGGGCTACTTTTGGTTGACACAAACTTTACAAGTGCAATTACAGCAGCTCAGTGACTTATTACAAGAGACTAAGCCGCAGTGGTTTGCGGCTTCTGGTTTGCGCTACCAGCGCCGTGAACAACGACGTATAGAGAAGCATGGCGGCGAAACCGACTTGCATTTATAAATAAAAAACAAATAAAAAAACGCTGACCATCTAAGTCAGCGTTTTTTTACGGTAATATTTACTAAAAACAGCTATAAATAATCATCTATTAATAAACAATGATTAACGACCGGTTTTTAGCTTATCCCAATACTGTTGATATACTTGCAATGCTTCATCACCAACATCTTCTTGGAACTCAGCTTTTGCTAGCACGTCTTTACTTGGATAGATGGTTGGATTATTTTTGACCTCATCTGGCATCATCTCACGTGCCGCACTATTAGGCGAGGCGTAACCAATCTCTTCGCTGACGATTTTAGAGTTCTCTGGACGGAGCAAGTAATCAATAAATTTGTGTGCTGCATCGACTTGCTTAGCATTTTTAGGAATGACAAAATTGTCCATCCATAATATCGCACCTTCAGTTGGGTATTTATACACCAAACTCGTGAGACCTTCACTATTGGCGATGATAGCTTCACCATTCCAGGTCATACCGACGCTGGTTTCACCTTCCATATATGGCATACGTGAGGCATCTGAATTAAAGGTTTTCACATTTGGCATCAAGGTCGTCAGCTTCTCATAAGCGGCTTTAATTTCGTCAGGATTTCTACTATTGCCAGAGTAGCCTAGGGTTAATAGCGCCATGCCAAAGACTTCGCGCATATCATTCATCAGCATCACTTGACCTTTATACTCAGGACGCCATAAGTCATTCCAACTATTGACCGTAGCTGGATCGACGATCTCGCCATTGATAGCAAGACCGGTGCTGCCCCACATATAAGGAATCGAGTATTTGTTTTCTGGGTCAACCTTGGTATTGGTAAAAGAAGTATCAAGATTTTTAAAGTTGCTCAATTTAGATTTGTCTAGCTCTTGCAGCAGTCCTTCTTTAGCCATCTTTTCGACATAATAAGTCGACGGAATCGCTAAATCATATTGGCTAGAATCATCAAGCAGTTTTAGCTTGGCATACATGGCTTCATTAGAGTCAAAGGTGGTGTAATTGACTTTGATACCGGTCTCTTCAGTAAAGCCATCAAGAATCTCTTGTGGCATATACTCTGACCAGTTATAAAGATTTAGCGTGACATCATTGGTAGCAGCACCATCGGCAGCAACGTTATCAGATTTGCTACAGCCAGAAATAGAGAGCCCGATAGCAGCGCACAGCAATGCTTTAGGCAGTATTTTAATAGAGGCGCGAGTAGATCGATTGGATGAGGATAAATGGGACAAGGTAGCTCTCCTACACAAGGTAAATAAGTTAAAAACAGGCGTATGATACAGATATGGTATCGTTGATTATACGGTTATGATGTGCAGTAATTTAAAGGTCAACAACTCAAAGAGTAATGCCTTAAATGGGTTTAGCGCTAACCAATGCTAGGATTACTGCTCATGCAATGCTAGCAATCAATCATGCTATGATAAGCGTTATTTGGTCTTTAGTCAGAACTCTTTAAGGATAGTCATACTCTAACCATAACATAATAATAAAGGATGCAACATCATGGCTCAAACCGTTATTCCGGCACTTCTTACTGATAAAGTCGCTATCGTTACAGGCGCAAGTCGTGGTCTCGGCGCGCAAACTGCTGAGCAGATGGCAGCAGCAGGCGCGAGCGTCTGCGTGAATTATTTGAATAGTAAAGCAGCGGCTGAAAAAGTGGTTGCTGATATCGAAGCAGCAGGCGGGCGTGCTTTTGCTTATCAAGGAGATGTGACTGATTTAGCACAAATGCAAGCAATGGCAGCGGCAGTTATAGAGCGTTTCGGACGTATTGATATATTGGTTAACAATGCTTTGCCGAGCTATCAATTTAATCCGAGTGCTGATTACACCAGTATTGAGACCGTAAAATGGGCGCATTTCTCCCAACAAATTGACGGTATTGTTCAAGGTGCCGTCAATACAGTACAAGCGGTCTTACCGCAAATGAAAACTCAGCAGATGGGTAAGATCATAAATATCTCAACCAACTTGGTTTATAATCCGGTGGTCACTTATTACGACTATACCACTGCAAAATCTGCATTGATTGGTCTGACACGTAATTTAGCGGCGGAGCTTGGACAATACGGAATCCGCGTTAACTTGCTGGCCGGCGGATTGCTACAAACTACGGATGCGAGCCGTTTGACGACCGAAGAAGTCTTTGATTATATCGCTACGACGACGCCCCTGCGCCAAGCAACCTCAGTGGCCGACTTTGCCAATTCAGTATTACTAATGGCGTCTGATTTGAGCTCAGCCATTACTGGTCAATCTATTGCCGTTGATGGCGGCTTGACGATGCCTTAATAATGGCACTATTTTTTGGTCACTAAATTGATTTAATTGTATAAAAGAGATGAGATGACGAACCGTAAAATCGCTGGCATTATTACTACTATTATAGGTCTGTGCGCCCTTATTGCTTTTTTCAATGCTGGTATGGATACGCCTCTCTTAAGCTGGCCATTAGAAGCCTATCTTGGCGTGGCATTCACTATTGGCTGGTTAACCAGTATGCCAACATTTTTAGCTTATTTAATCGCTGCATTGATATTTGTTTTGATCGCTGTTTCACTTTATAATCTTGGTAGTTGGGTTTATGGATTGGTAGCGGGACGAGGGTAAATAACACTGAAGTTTTACATTTTTGACCATATCATTTAATAGATTTTTTAAATTCTATTGGTCAGTATGTAAGTGCCTAACGACCGATTGAATACCGTGCTCTTCAATCGTACCGGTGACAAAATCCGCACGCGCGATCAGCTCAGGTTTTGCATCGCCCATTGCCACTGCATAGCCTACCAAATCAAACATTTCTAAATCATTCAACCCATCACCAAACGCCATACAATCCTTCGCATCAATATCGTAATGCAGGCATAAATCAATAATACCTCGTGCTTTGGAGGCTTCTGTTGGCAAGATGTCTGCGCCAATATGATGCCAATGTACCAGTTTTAAATCATCTTGGGCAAAATCGACATCCTGCATTTTCTCTTCTTGATTGTTAAAGAATACAGAACATTGATAAACCGTATTTGCCTTATGATAATCTGGGTCAAGAATAGAGTTTGGCGTGATTGCATTGTATTCACGCAGGCGCGCGTTTTCATGTGACCATGCAATATGTGTTGCCGAATCAAACTTGTGAATGAGTTCACTTTTTTGGCATAGCATTACAATCTTGTTAGTCTGCGTATCGGTTAATGGGTAATGACTAATCATGCCATCTTTATTAAAGCTATATTGTCCATTCATACAGATAATGGCATCTAATACATTGGCATCAAGCAAAGCTAGAATATCAGCAGGCAATATCGCTTTAGAGCGTCCTGTTGAAATCACCAATTTAATATCAGTCTGGGCGAGCGCTTCAAGGGTTGCTTGATTGTGCGCGGCGATAATACCATTGCGGCTTAAGGTATCATCGATATCAAAAAATATAATTTTGGGGGTGGGAATGTGCGTGTTTGTGATTGGCATAGGTGTCCTTTTTATAGTAAATATTAGAATCTTAGCACTTTCAGTCATTTAAAGCGTGTTATCTATAAAAGAGTAGCGTGGGCAACACATAAGACATGATTTTAGTCAAAATTATATTTGTGATTCTTATTGGTTTTTTATCTATTCTACTACCTACAAATATAATTTTTACTTACTTTT
>NZ_DATIRM010000189.1:0-3389 GCF_035469765.1 Psychrobacter sp. | reverse complement strand
GGAGCTGTAGAGGCGAGTGCGTCAGTCGGTGGGCAAATCTTACCGCCTATCATGGGCGCAAGTGCCTTCATTATGGCAGAGACGACAGGGCTACCGTATAGCACTATTGCTTTGGCTGCGTTATTACCTGCTATTCTCTATTATCTAGGCGTTATTGCGCAGGTACATTTTCGCGCCGGTCGCCGTGACTTAAAAGGGATGGCAAAAGAGAGTTTGCCGCAAGTAAAAGAAGTATTAAAAGCGCGCGGTCATATGCTATTGCCGATTGTGTTTTTGATTTATTTATTAATACAAAATGTGCCAGTAGGTTATGCTGCTGCCTATACCATTGGCTTTACTGTTGTCATCAGTATGCTACGCAAAGAAACACGCATGGGCTTTAAAGATATTTTAGGCGCTCTAGAAGATGGCGCACGCCAATCATTAGCAGTGATGGCAGCTTGTGCGGTTGTAGGTATCATCATTGGGGTCGTTAGTTTGACCAGCTTTGGTACGGTAATGACCTCTTCAATTGTCACCTTGGGTGCAGGGTCTTTATTGCTTACTTTGATTTTGACTATGCTAGCTTCGATGGTCTTGGGTATGGGATTGCCCTCTATTCCTGCTTATATCATTACTGCAACTATGGCAGCACCTGCTTTAGCTGGGTTTGATATTCCTATCTTATCAGCGCATATGTTTGTCTTCTATTTTGGGGTGTTTGCTAATATTACACCTCCAGTCTGTTTGGCAGCCTTTGCTGGCGCTGGTATCTCTGGTGGCGATCCGATGAAAACAGGATACTTGTCATTAAAGTTAGCGTTAGCAGGTTTTATCGTCCCGTTTATGTTTATTTATAATCCTGCGATGTTGATGATTGACCCAACAGATCTTGCCGTCACGGCTAAAGAATTTCCTTTGCCGCCGGTCATCGATATTGTTATTGCCGTTGTGACGTCTGTCATTGGTGTGATTGGACTTAGCGCGGCATTAGAGGGTTATTTTAAAAGTGATATGAATGTCGTTACACGCTTAATATTGGCATTAGGTGCATTACTGCTGATTTATCCTGGGCTTATCACAGGTGCAATAGGTGGCATAATAGTACTGGGTATTGCGGCTTTCAATATAAAAAGGAGTAAGGTGCCAACCGCTTTAAATGTTTAACATTGAAGCGTTGCTGCTTTAAGTGAGACAAAAAATTTATAAGCATAAAATAGGGTGAATAGCAGATATCTGCTATTCACCCTTTTTATATTTTAAGATTCGTCATTTTACATTGATATATAGTCAGGGAAAAGCAATATCGATACATAACGTACTGCTGATATCAATTTTTCTTGCTTGCTGTGCCTATGCAGACAGAGGCTGCAAAAAATTTATACCAGCAGTACCGTAGCGTTTTTAAGATATTTTAACTATAGTGAAGTGACGACTCTCACTTAACAGCCAAGTTTACCTTCTGCTGCTAAGGCTTTTTTGCTACGGATAGGTGCTGGGCAATCTTCACCGTAGTACTGACGATCAGCAAAGTAGCTTGAGCGCACCATAGGACCTGCCCAAATATTAAAGAAGCCAATCTTTTTGCCGTAATCCATATAACGCTGGAATTCATCCGGATGCACATAGCGATCGACTGGCGCATGGTCTTTACTGGGTTGTAAATACTGACCAACAGTAATCATATCGACGTTATGCGCTTTTAGATCATCAAGTAGCTTATAGATTTCTTCTTCTGTTTCACCAAGTCCAACCATAAAGCCGCATTTGGTGGCGATATCAGGGCGACGCTCTTTATAGATTTTGAGCAAATCTAATGAATGCTGATAATCAGAACCTGGACGGAAGGCTTTATATAAACGAGGCACGGTTTCGATATTGTGGTTAAAGACATCAGGCGCTGTTTCGGTTAATAAGTCCAACGCGATATCCATACGACCACGGAAATCTGGCACCAAAATCTCGATCAGGCAATTTGGGCTTAGTGCGCGCGATTCATTAAGCACTTCGACGAAATGCATCGCGCCGCCGTCTTTTAAATCATCACGGTCAACAGAAGTGATAACGGCATATTTTAGCCCTAAACCTTGAATGGTTTCAGCAGTATGACGCGGCTCATCTTTATCTAACTCATTTGGACGACCATGTCCGACATCGCAGAACGGGCAACGACGTGTACAGATATCACCCATAATCATAAAGGTGGCGGTACCATCGGCAAAACACTGTGGAAGGTTAGGGCAGGCAGCTTCTTCACAAACGGTATAGAGCTTCTGCTCACGCAAGGTAGATTTGATACGTGCGACTTCAGCAGGTGAAGACAGCTTTACCCGAATCCAATCTGGCTTTTTCTTGGCCTCGACGGTCGGAATAATTTTAATTGGGATACGGGCAACTTTATCGTAGCCACGTAATTTTTCGCCTTGAATGGCTTTTTTGGGTTTTGCGCGGGCAGCAGGCGTGTGCGTTTGTACGGCGTTTGTCATAATCGAATGTTCTCTTAACCCTTGATTGAATAAGGGTTTATGGAATTATTAGAATGCTTTATGAATCGAGTTATTATAGCAGATATTAGGTAGGCAGTTTTTAGGCAATCGTATTAAAGTCACTCTATCAAGGCTACTATGAATCCTCGATTTAACATAGTTTCATTTATTGATATCAATATCTAACTCATTTAGCACTTCTATGGCGGCGCGAAACGCTTCTTGAGTGGCAGGTGCGCCGCAATAAGGCAAGCTATGCATCAAGACTTCTCGAATCTCAGCGACAGTGGCGCCATTATTAATCGCACCTCGGATGTGTCCCTTTAGCTCGTTTGGGCTCTTTTGCGCAATCAAAAAACCAATAGTGATAAGCGAGCGATATTTGCGCGGCAGTACTGAGTCATCTTGCCACGTACTGCCCCAAGCGTGTTCGATAATCCAGTCTTGTAATGGCTGAGTAAATGCCGTTGCTGAGTCAAGCGAGCGTTTGACGTGTGCTGCACCCATCACTTCGGTACGAACTTTTAAACCGTTTTCATAATTGGCGTTTTGATCAGGGTTGTGACCCATACTGTGAGTAGTATTATAATCTTCTGTCTCTTTATTATCCATTGTCATCCTTGGTTTTGTAATTAAATCCTTTGCATTTAATGGGGCTGTTCTCATCAAACATTATAACAGTCGAGCGAGTTTTATTTAACCGCTAATCAAGATATAGTTGATTCCATTTAACAATAAAGACGTGTAACAATAACCAGATACTAAGACAGTAGCGCCGTATCTTTTTAAGTGAATAGACAGTCGTAACCGCACTTTGCTAAGAATATATTTTGAATATTAAAAGACAAAATAACTTCTCAGTATGAAAAATTTAGAATTTATGATATAGGCACCATTAGTCATATTATTTATGGCACTATTTTT
>NZ_DATIRM010000188.1:0-2185 GCF_035469765.1 Psychrobacter sp. | reverse complement strand
TCCAATTTCCGCTTATAGGACGCATTAAAGCCAGTGGCATGAGTGTGCCGCAGTTTACCGCCAATCTAAGCGGACAGCTAAAACGCTATCTTAAATACGCAGACCCACAAGTAAAAATCCTTGATTATCGGGGTAATAAATTCTTTATTGATGGCGAAGTCAGCAAGTCTGGTGAGTTTATTATTGCCGATGCGCCAGTGTCACTATATAGCGCTATCTCTATGGCAGGCGGTACAACAGCCACCGGTGACTCGAACAGTATCGTCCTAAACCGCAGAGGCGTCAGCTATAACATCGGTCTGCAGTCATTAAGACAAATGGGATCATCAGCCAATCAGATTTACTTGCAAGATGGCGACTCTATTCATGTCAATAGTCAGAGTCGCAATAAAGTCTACGTGCTTGGTGAGTTTGGCAAAGTTGAACCCGTTCCTATTCTTGAGCAAGGGCTCAGCTTAGCGCAAGTTTTGGGCGAATCACAAGGATTAAACTCATTTACCGCCAATGCTGCCAAAATATATGTGGTTCGAGATAATCCTGGCTACCCTTCTACCAATATCTATTATGTAGATATGCAATCCATTACTAGCTTTCCTCTAGCGAATCGCTTTGAGATGCAACCTAATGATATCGTTTATGTTGATCCTACAGGATTAACGCGTTGGAATCGCGTCATCAGCGCTCTACTGCCTTCTAGTACAGCGATCAGAAGTCTTGCGAGTCTATAGGTGCTAAATTTATAAATACTGAGTTTGTAAGCTAGTAGTTATTCTATTAATGGGCATTCCTTATGGCATTTGATAATATTTTAGTCGTTTGCGTCGGCAATATTTGTCGCAGTCCGATAGCCGCAGCTGTGTTAATGGATCAATTTTCACAAAAGCATATTGATTCTGCAGGTCTGTCAGCAGTTGTTGATAATCCTGCTGACCCAAAAGCCTTAGAGGTTATGACTGCAAGTAATGCAGCAATCAATGCCAGTATGAATAAGCATGTAGCGAAACAAATCACTGAGGCCTTAACGGTAAAAGCAGATTTGATATTGACGATGTCAACCAGTCAAAGCAAATGGATTGAAGATCAATGGCCACATTGCCGTGGCAAAACTTTTAGAATTGGGCATTGGATCGACAAAGATGTTGCTGATCCCTATGGCCATAGTGAATCAGCTTTTGAGACTGCCAAACAAGATATCTTTGATAGTTTGGATATGTGGCTTAATAAAATTAGTTAAGTAGTGAACATTTATGAATACAGATTCAAATAACTTATCAAAGGCTGTTGAAAAAGACGTCAACAACACTGATATTTTCGCTTTAGTGCTAGTGCTTTTGCGCGGCTGGAAAGTCGTAGTTTTTTTTGCATTATTGGGTTTAGTCATTGGCGTGCTGTATAGCCGCTATGAAAGCCCTATTTTTAAATCAGATGCGCTAATACAGATTGATTCGTCATCCCAAGGTGTTCCGGCACTTGGCGCAGACATTTCAGGTTTGGTATCATCTAAAGTCAGTCCTGCTCAGACAGAAGCACGATTAATACAGTCGCGTATGATATTAAAGCCAGTGGTTGATTTATTACATTTAGGTGTTCGAGTTA
Source organism: Psychrobacter sp. (assembly GCF_035469765.1). Taxonomy (GTDB): domain Bacteria; phylum Pseudomonadota; class Gammaproteobacteria; order Pseudomonadales; family Moraxellaceae; genus Psychrobacter. Next base: position 589 of record NZ_DATIRM010000188.1, on the reverse strand, counting down.
GTGATCCTACGGTTAACACTTTAGATAAAATAAAAAACAATCGTACTGACACTCAAGTAAATACACCTGAAGGAATAGCACTTAAGACCGAAGACGGCGATGTGCAGATCAGTCAGTTCAACGTCTCACAAGCTTATTTAAATCAATCTTTTACTTTAGTTAGATCTGGTTCTGGTTTTATACTTAGTAATGGCTTTGATGATTATAAGGGTCAGTTGAATCAGCCTCATCGCTTTAGAGGCTCAGAGGGCATTATTGAAATTACAGTTAATGACTTACCCGCTGACAATCATCCTATCAACATTTCTAAACAGTCGTTACAGAATACTACTGATGCTATCAATGGTGCTTTGACAGTAACGGAACTTGATGGCAAAACGGGTATTATCCAGCTGACAATGATTGGCTCAAACCAACAGCAAATAACATTAATACTAAAGCAAATTATTCTATCTTATATAGATCAAAATACGTTGCGCGGTTCTGAGGAAACGACTAAAACCCTTACCTTTATGGAAACGCAAATACCTTTGCTGAAACAAAAGCTTGAGGCCTCAGAAGCACTATTCAATGACTTTCGAGAAAAGTC
>NZ_DATIRM010000187.1:0-7253 GCF_035469765.1 Psychrobacter sp. | reverse complement strand
AAAATCTTCGCAAGCAACTTATTATTGCTGCATTGTTGACCTATTTTATACTCAATTTAACCGCTATTCTAGAGATTAAAAACAATAGTTTGACTAGGCTGATAAAACAAATGATTACTAAGATTTTGTAACAATTGTATTATTCGCTCTACAAACAGGTTCTATTTATTGTAAAGTCGCATCTTATAATAAAGCTGAGCAACACAAATAATAAAGTGTTTACTATATGGGATAGCTACTTTCTGATAGTCTGAGCACTGTCAGTAATAGTGCTTTTTTCATTCAAATAGGCGTTAGGTTAAGATGTATAAAGCGCTAACCTAGCACTGATCACTAACAATAGGTATTAAGGATAATAATATGGCAGTTTTTTTGACAGACGAGTGGTTTGAGCAAGTAGAGAAAATGGGACAAGAAGCCGCCGAGCTAAACTGACCACCTGCAGTGTCTAATATGCTTGTGATTCTTAACGTCTCTGATACTGAAAAAGATATCGAAGCAAACTTTGCTGATGGTTTGTTACACCGTGGCCTGAGCAATGATGCGACAACTACTTTATTATTGGATCGCAGCATCCTGCAATCTATCATCACTGATTTCAACACCAATGAAATCATGGGTGCCTTTATGGGTGGTAAAATTCGTGTCGAAGGCGATATGTCACAATTGATGGCAGTACAAACTGCTCGCCCAAGTGCTGAGCAAAAAGAATTGTATACTCGTATTAAATCCATGACTACAATGGCTTAAGGTTGTTAGCTCCTTAATCGTATTCATATCAACAAAAAGCCCCTAATTTATATTAGGGGCTTTTTGTTTTCAGATAAGGGACTAACGCTATTTAGCTGGCTTTTGATTGTGCTGCTTGCTGATTTTCTTTATAAATAGCCGCTTGTAGCCAGACGTTTGCTTGTACATAGTCATGTACCTGAATAGCAGCTGTCTCAGCGGTTTTAAGCGCACCAATACGTATCACAAATGGGTCAGCATCTTGCTCACGCAATACTACAACATCAAACAAGATAATCGTATTACCATTAAATAATGTTTCCTGCTTGCCAAGTACCTGACCTTGACACCAAGCTTCATCTTCTTGTCCTAACGTATCACCGAATAAATACGCACACATATGACCCAGATTAATTTCTACCGGCGCCATTTGCTCTTTTGTTTCTGGTTGCCATTTTTTGATTTGTTCTTGTAAGTCATCAGGCATTTTTCCGTCGTTTGCCGCAACGATATCGTTAAAGGCACGGTGATAGCGTATCGCTTCTTGGTCTTCTACCTTGATGACTTCATTTTTTTCACTGAGCTTAATCTCATGTGCCCATGCGCTAAAATTGACAAAATAAGCCGTATCGCGTTGATATAGATGACGATTAGCCGTATATAGCTGATCAAAAGCGTAAATGATGCTGCCGTCAGTGGTACGCAAGCGTAATACCGCGTCATGTGAGTTATCATTGACAATCATACGCTCAATTTTACAGCTCAACCCATAAGGGCTATCGACACAAGGGTAAGCGTTTATAAAGCATTCAGGCTTGCCATCCTTCATCGCCAGCACTTGATTGATATGGCATGGCTGGTCTTCAGATAGCAATAAACAGCTGTCTTTGGCGCTGACATTGCTATTGAGCCCTTTTGGCATGGCTGCTTGTTCAATCATCTTTTGTAACCATTCCGGTACATCATGACTCATGTCATCGGTCAGAATACTCCAGTGATCAGCGTGACCAGCTGATTGCTCAGCCGTTAAAGTGATTTTGGTAGGAGATTGGATATTTTTATATTGATAATTAATAGTCATGAAGATACTCAAACTTAAGTCAGCCATGAGGTTTGGGTCTGAAACTGGGATTGCTGAGCAACAAGCACCATTTTAAAACATGGCTTTGTGATAGTCAGCAATATCGTCAGTAAAGAAGCAACAAACAACAATGAGGGGTTAATGACAATTGTCCTTAGCATACAATATATAGGTATAGACACAGAGAATAGCAAGTCTGTTATAAAAAATAATCATAAAACCCCAATTTTTATTATAAAATCTGGGCAGTTTGCGCGAATGACTGGCACCTATCAGCCAAATTGTGTCAAACTAGCTCCCTTTTGACAGCCACATTTGGCTTGTCTTACACCCTATTTTTTTGTTCGATTGATATGTTTATGTGGCAATTGCAAAAGTGTGACGCAGTTGCTGCTATTTGTTTTGTAACCTACATAAAGTCGCACGTAGATAAGATAAAGAGTTTGAATATGTTTCGTCCTTTAGCATTATTTATCGGCTTACGTTACACCCGAGCAGAGCGTAGTAATGGTTTTATCTCCTTTATCTCGCTGATATCGATGATTGGTCTAACGCTTGGTGTGGCGGTATTGATTACGGTTCTATCGGTCATGAATGGCTTTGATCGTGAGCTAAAAACTCGTATTTTGGGTATGGTGCCGCAAGCGACTGTCACATCAACCGAGATTATCGGTGATTGGAAACAAGTCGCGGAAAAGATTAAAGAAGATCCAGAAGTGGTTGCGGTCGCGCCTTTTATCCAGTTGCAAGGCATGTTGACCTCAAATGGTCAGGTAGCCGGCATCATGGTCACAGGCGTTGACCCTGAATATGAGAAAAATGTCTCTATCATCAATGAACACATGATAGAGGGTGATATTGATACGCTAAAAAATGGCGAATTCGGTATTGTGCTTGGTGAAGGCATGGTGCAATCGTTAGGGCTACAAGTGGGTGACAAGGTCACTTTGGTGCTGCCAGAAGCGTCGCCATCGCCTGCAGGTGTGATACCGCGCTTTAAGCGTTTTACCTTGACCGGTGTATTTGCTATCAGTCCGGAAGTTGACAGTCTCATGGCATTTATTCCAATGGGCGACGCAGCAAAGCTATTACGTTTACCAGAGGGCGCGCAGGGTATCCGTATGAAGCTTCATGATATCTTTAATGCACCGATGGCAGCGCAAAAAGCGTCAGCGATAGCGCCAGAGCAGTTATATCCTAGCGACTGGACCCAGACGCATGGCAATCTGTTTGGTGCTATTCAAATGGAAAAAGCCATGGTTGGCTTGCTGCTGTTCTTAATTATCCTCGTGGCAGCCTTTAATATTGTCTCAAGTTTGGTCATGCTAGTGACGGACAAAAAAGCAGATATCGCTATCTTAAAAACCTTTGGCGCGTCGCCGCGTTTGATTACTCAGATCTTTATGGTACAAGGTGTGGTCATCGGTTTTATCGGTACCATTGCAGGTACGATATTGGGCGTAATATTTGCACTGACAGTCAGTGATATTTTGGGCTTTATCAATAATAGCTTTGGGCTAAATTTATTTGATGCTTATTTTGTGAACTATCTGCCATCACAGCTACGTTTAGCAGATGTGGTGTTGATTACTAGTGCGTCATTTATACTGAGCTTTTTGGCAACCATTTATCCTGCACGCCGAGCGGCTAAAATTCAGCCTGCGCAAACGTTGCGTTACGAGTAATCTACAGGCGTTAATGCCGTTATAAATAAAATAAAGGATGCATTATGTCTGCTATCTTAAAAGCGACCAATATCAATAAAATATACGACGAAGGCGCTGTCAGCACCCAAGTATTGACGGGTTTGGATTTGACGGTCAATGCTGGTGAACGTATCGCGATCGTTGGCACCAGTGGCTCAGGAAAAAGCACCTTGTTACATCTACTTGGTGGGCTTGATACGCCAACCAGCGGTGAGGTTTGGCTGCACGGTCAGTTGTTAAATAGTATGAATGAGACCGAACGTGGTGCGATGCGAAATAAACATTTGGGGTTTATTTATCAGTTTCACCACCTGTTGGCTGAATTTACTGCCGTTGAAAACGTTGCGATGCCGCTACTGATGCGCCCAGAAGTATCGACGGTTGAAGCGCGTCAACAAGCTATTGATATTTTAAACAGTGTTGGTCTTGAGCATCGTTTGGCGCATAGGCCGGGTGAGTTGTCAGGCGGTGAGCGTCAGCGTGTGGCGATTGCGCGTGCTTTGGTCACCAAGCCGTCGCTTATCTTGGCAGATGAGCCTACGGGTAACTTGGATTATGACAATGCCCAAAGCGTATTTGGATTGTTGTCAGAGCTACAAAGCACCATGCAAACGGCACTATTAATGGTCACTCATGATCGAAATTTGGCGGCGCTTGCTGATCGTCAGCTGTTATTACGTAATGGTCATTGGGAAAATTATTAAAATATAAGACAATAAAGGCGGCAAGATAGCCGCCGGATTGTTAAATGTCAAATAAGGATGAATTTAATGAATAAAAATGACGACCCGATTGTCGCTTTTGGCAGTATTGAAGAAGGCGATGAGCCATTAAAGTCTTATATGGATACCGCGTTATTTGATACGTTTGATAAACAGGCACAAATAAATCTGCTCTCGCCTGTATTCGACCATATCACTTTAGCGGGTGTCGATTTTGATTTAAAGGCTCAGGATAGCGCGACGGGCAAGCGTTATGTATTGCTGAAAAATGAAGAAGTGGTAGAGGTTTTTGTGATGGATAATAAGCTGACTGACAATGTCTTAAACGCTATCGAAAACAATAAAGATGACGAGTAACAAGGTCAGTAGGATTTAAAGTTCGGGCGGCTCATCTGAGTAGCTACTCTGCCGTTTTTGCCAACTGGTTACCGTCTTATAGCGCCAAATGGTTTTAAACGCTAAGCCGCATACAATGCTCGTAATAATGGCTAAAATAGTCAAACCCAAACAGAATGCCGTCAAAGAGACCGTACCTTTAAAAGTAATAAAGGGGTTGGCACCATCGGATATAATCCATAAACTAAGATCAGATATCATTCTGCCAATCGTGCGCAGGCTAATCATCGGCAGATCAAGAATTTTGGCACCGATATAGTAACCAGCATAAAATACCGGTAGAGTAGTGAGCGGATTGGTAATCCATGTAAAACCAAGTGCCATCGGAACATTGGCACGAAAAATTAGCGCGCCAATCAATGCTAATAACATCTGACCCGGCAATGGGAAAAAGGCGCTTAGCACCCCGATATAAACGGCTTTATTTAAGCTATGGCGATTAAAATGCCACAAGCGCGGGTCAGCAAGTTGCGGCGCAAACAGCTTTAATGTGCGACTTTCTAACACTTTCTCGGAAGTGGGCAGTAGGTCTTTTAGACGTTTTTTTGGCACAGAATCGCCTTTATGCATTGTCTACAGCTCGCTCAATCATATTGATGGGCTAGTATGCAGTCATGTTATTAATGAAATTATAAATAAGAATACTATTAGAAAAACGCGAAAAGAACATTAGGTAATCACCATTCTAGTTTTTCTAGTCAGTATAGGGTAATATCCGGATAAATGCCATGGCTTGATATGGCCGTCTTCAATGTTGAAGCACCCATATTAAAGCACCAATACAAGTACGAAAAAAGGTGCCGCGCACTCTTCATTGTCTTTTATATATGGTTTAACACCCTAAGCAAGGAGCGCCGGTGTATTGGGTCATAGGTAGCTTTATCATCATTGCTATGATGGGCGTTTTGGCAGTTGCCGATAGTATGCCGATGCCAATATATTCGCTATTGTTGAATAGTACCAATACGCCTATTCTCATCTTTATACTTGTGCTTATTACTCTTGTTTTTATGGTAATAAGCCAGTTGCATATACCGTCAGCTAATACTATTAATCCTGCTAAAAAATTATCGCATCAGCATACATTTGCTGTTCGTATTATCTATTTTATATCAGTCATGCTATTGGCAATCACACTGGTTGTTGGCAGTGGTATACAAGCGCTGGTAAGTTATCAACAAGCAGAAGCCACGAAAATTACTGAACCTATTCGTGTGCAAGCGCTGGTTCATATCGAAGGTATCAGTGATAGTGTCTATGATGCTACGAACGATACGGGTTATCGACAAGTAGCGACTATCAGTCAAATATCGCCCTTGGTCTCTGAGCTGACCATGCAAGACTTAGATAAAGTCGCAGCAGAGTATGGAGCAGGGGTAAATAATAGCCTAAGTAATAGTGATATAGAGTATCGAGATTTACACTTCCAGTCTTTAAACCAAGATAACTCAAATAAAAACAACCTAAGTGAAAATAGATCAGATAAAAATAGTATTCAAGCGAGTGAATACCGCGTACTCCTCAATGCTTATCCAAAAAAGCCCGCTAAACAGCTTGCTAAATCATCCTCTGAAAAGAGCACGAAGAGAAAATCCAAAAAAGCCGCTAAGCAAAACCAAATAACCGATTTAAATCATCTGCAGCCGGGCGATACACTGTTTATGACCGTGACCCTTGCGCCGCTAGCTACTTCGGAGCAAGTACTGAACAATCCATCAGGGTTTGACAGTTATCGCTGGTTACGCGGTCGGCATATCGATGGCGTTGCCAATATACTTGCTACCAGTAGCTCGGTGTTGCCATTTAGTCACCAAGCGCCACAAGCACTCTTTACTGATTCATACTTAACACGTATACGTACTGCAATCGACCAAGGACGTTGGCGACTACGCCAGCATTTCTATCAAGATTGGGCGGCAAATACAGCTGTAGAGCAACAAGCAAAAGCGGTCACGTTAAGTTTGCTGACCGGTGATCGCAGCTTGGTCAGTCGTGAGACCAAGGATTTATATCAGCTGGCGGGTATCTCACATTTATTGGCGATATCAGGGACGCATGTTTTATTCTTAGCGATTGTGCTAGCTGGCATGGTGGTATCATTACTCAATCGATTTTATCCAACATTATATCGTCATATACCGCGCTGGCATGTGCGTTGGTGGGTGATGGTTTGTGCCGCTTTTATTTATGCATTATTTACAGGGTTTGATGTACCTGCTGCTCGTACCGCATGGATGTTACTGGCAATCGGTCTGACAAGGCTAACTTTATTGCCCGTCAGTACCATGCGCGTATTATTTGCCTTAGCAGTGTTGATGGCATGGCATGACCCCTATGTACTATGGCAAGCTGGGTATTGGTTGTCATTTATTGCCGTGGCGTTATTGCTTAAATATGAAGATGGCTCAGAAAAGCAGCCATTAGCATCAAACAAATCCCTCACTTCTTACCATAAATTATTAGAACGTCTGTGGCACAACTTTACGCGCTTATTCAAATTACAGTGTTGGCTGTTTTTCGCGCTACTACCTGTGACTTTATTGCTATTTGGCAAAGTATCTCTGTGGGGATTATTTATTAATATATTCGCCATTGGTTTATTTGGCTGGATTATTGTAC
>NZ_DATIRM010000186.1:0-5226 GCF_035469765.1 Psychrobacter sp. | reverse complement strand
CGAATTTGGTTTATTAAAGCGCCAAATGCTCACACCATCATTTAATGCCGCTTGCTCGGTAGTGGTGCGTCTGGCAACTTGCCAATACAAATGCGACAACCAAAATTTGAGTAAATGTTTCGGGCTAGCAGAATTAGGCAGTATATTTAACCACTGCTTGGGTGATTGCTCAGCATAGGCCACGCCTGCCTGAATATGAGAGCGGCGGTTGTGAGCATCTATCGGCACTGAACCTTTTATCTTAATAATTTTAGGTAGCAACTTAAGTAGTGACTCATTGTCAGTACGATTTAGTATAGCTGCTAGCTCTATCTGAACAGGGTGCTCAGAGGTTGGAGTCAGTAACTGCAAACCTGTCACACCAACTTCCCCGCCCTCATTGAGCATACTACTCTCATCAAACCCATTAGCCATTAGTTGCTCTTTAAACTCTAAGCACTGCTGCTGTAATTTTTGCTGTTGATTGGGTAGCGTGGTTTGGCGAGCGACACCTGCTGGCATGATTTTTTGATACATCAAGATTGGGTTGCCTTGACTAGCAGTATTGTCATCATTCGTCTCGGCCGCATCGGTGGCCAACTGCTTAATCAAATGCTCTTTAATTTGATAGGTGGTCAAGCTGTCTAGAAACAATGGCTCTTGATGCGCCATCGCCTCCTCACCTTGTACCATATGCACTTTCTGGGTACGCAAAAAGGCTTTGGCAGGATGGCGAACTTGATAGAGCAATACCCCTTCAATATCTATCTCATGAATATCAAATATTGTTTGGGTGAGCCCCTGAGTCATATCACTAACATTGCTAGTATCAACAACAGCATCTAATGCCAGCATATCAATCAATGCAGACAAGGCTTGATTGTCTATTTGTCCCAGCTGCCCCAAACCGTGACCAAGTACCTGAGCAATTGCTTCGTATTGTGCTTTTGTGGGCAAGCCAACCAGCTGTACGTGCTCACTAGATACTCTTCCCTTTAGTGTATTAAATACAGCTTGCCAAAGCGGCGCAGGCGGAAACTGTTTTTTCTGAGCCAATTTGGTTTTACGCATGGCTTTATTTAATATAGTGTCTAGTTCATCGATCATATTAACAGGGCTATCGTCTTTAGAATTGTCCTGAGTATCGTCAGCTACCTCATTTGCAATGGAGTTGGGATTGAGGTAGTTTGACTCTTGCTTATAAACATGAGCGCCTTCAATTGCAGTCTCAAATAGACTCTCATGAAAAGGCAATGCGGGATGCTCAGTTACCAGCCACTGCTTAATCAGCTTCGGTAAATAACGCTTAAGACTCTCAGTAGTTGGGTCGATATTCTTAGGCAATGTTTCCAACGAGTTCACCTGCCACTGTATCTCACCTTGCAAAAACTGTAATAGCTCACTGACTGGGTTGGCTGGCAGATGCTCGTGTGTATCTGTCAAACTTTGACCGTTATAGAATATCCAACAAGCACTGCGAGCGCACAGCAGCGCATCTAAAAATGCCCCATTATCATCATCTTCACTGACTCTATCACCGCGACGGGCATTGGTGGTTTTCATCAAATCATACCGGTTATCACGGTCACGCCCAGGAAACTCAGAGAGATTCATATTAAGCATGACCACCAACTCAAAAGGCACGTTTCTTAATGCACCAAATTTACCAAAGGTAATGACACCAGTAGGCTCAGCACTGACCTGCTGACTTTCAAGCTCTGCTTCGATACTGTCGAGCATAAAGCTTAGCTTTAACGGCAACTGCTCAACGCCCACCAGCTTTTGCTCTACTTCTTTATTGGCGATATCACCACTAGAGTACTGTCTATAATGACGGTTGGCTCGCAAACTGGATTTAAAGCCGTTCATAGCGTTATAGATGGCACGCATGGTGCGTGTTTGATCAACATCGCCAAAGTAGCGATGAATGACTTGGGTCTCAATCTGATCCAGCCAATCTTCCGCTTTCAGTTTTTGCGTATGGTCATCACGGCGTGCAGTCAAACCCGCATAAATACGGCAAAGGGCTTCAACAATCATCGCATCATTTAGACTCACTTGCGGCAGCGGTAAGCTCATTTCTGGCAAGGCAGTGCTTGGCCAATCATCCTGGGCTAAGGGATATAAGCAATCGCTTAAACTGGCTTCTGGCATCACTAGACCTAACGTTAATCTATCTAGCGCTTGAGCAAAGCTAAATCGATAATCAAAGTCGTTACTGTCTAGGGTTTGCTTAAGATGCAACTCATCAAAGCCACGGATAAAACCTGCTTCTACCAGCAAATCACAACCACGACTCATTTGTTCATGGGTCAGCCCAAAACTTTCAAACAAGGGAGTTAACATCAGCCAATCTAAGACCTCAGCCGCTTCAAAACGGGCACTATGACTGCCTAACAATTTATAAAAACCAATCATAGCTTCCCATAGCTGACGAATATCCGCCTCGACAACACCAGTTACCTTTGCAGGTAGAGTCAAACCATCTTGACCTTTACCGCTGACAAAAATAGAGCTAATCAGAGCATGATGACGCTCAACATCAGGTAGCAGAACAACAATGTCGGATATATGGCGCTTTTTCTCACCGAGTTTGACAGGTTCATTTAGCCAGCGTCCAATCATAATACGCAGCACTTCAAGCTGACGCTGCAAACTATGACACGAGTGGATACTTAGGCTATTATCTTGCGCAGACATTGCCCAAAAGCGATCTTTTTCAAAGCGTTTATTCTCTAACGCCTCATCCTCATACCAAGGCATTTCTTGCTGCTCTTGATCAAAGCCAAGTTCTATTTGCTTACTTACCTCTTGCGAAACTTTTGCAGCCGTCGCTTGCTGGGTAGATTTCTCATCCAGCATCAACACATCGTTTTGCAAACGTCTTAATAAGCTCGGGCTATTGTATGTATTTTGAGCACCGTCAGCATTATAGGCGCTATCATCAAGACCAAACTCATCATTTAAACCGTCATCACCATCATTAAAGTTATCTTGCCACTCTACCAGTGCATCTTGGTATTGCTCATTACCTGACAAGTTGGCAAGCATGGCAAAGGTATCGCGCGACTGCTTTCCCAAACGTGACAGCAAGCTATGCCCATAATCACGTAAAAACACACTTTCAGGGTTAATAATCTGCTGGCGCTGTAACCACGACTTATCAACAATATCCGCCCAAAACAGCTTCGATGGATTGTAATGCAATAGCGTGATATCCATGTATTGCGATAAGCGCTGCAAAAAATCAAGCTCGGTCTGCGGCAACTGCTGAATGGTGAAAATACGCAACACTTTGGGCAACTGGCTACGCTCATTCGCCTTGTTATCTTGTAGAGCTGACCAAAAAACGTTTTCAAGTGCCTTACGGTGCTGATGCACATCAGCAAACAGGTGCGACCATAAGAAGCGTTGAGCAACTTCTAACTCAACATAGTGCTCAACCAACCACTCAGGCGTGCCGCGCGCATACTTATCAAAGCGCAATGATAAGGCATCTTTATCTGCTATCAACTCATCCACATTAAGCGGCTTGTTATGCGACCATAACGCTAACCAATCCTCACGATGGGTCAAATAGCGATTAAAAACACGTGCTAGATCACTTGCCAGCTGCCAAATACGCGCATCTTGCTGCGATTTATCTTGTCGTACACTGTCTTGCTGAACCCCTTCTTGCGGCTCATCAATCAAAGACGCCAACAGTGGGTTAACTGGATGTTTTTCATCTTTAGTAATCGACTCTTGGTAGTAGGTCAAATACCCAAACAATCGCCACTGCATGACCGTCGGTGACAACACCGCCACTTCAGGCACATTCAAGGTTGCCGCTTCAGGATTCTGCTCTAACAAATATGCATTATGGCGAGTTAATACATCTTGCATAAGCGTCCACTGATACTGACCCCAAAACTTAGTACGCACCAAAGTACTAATCCCTGCACGGCTTGCAATGGTTTTATCCAACCAATCGCCCAACACCATTGAGGGTACAATAACAATAAAAGGCTCAAAAACAGGCTGATTTTTGGACTGATATTGCACAAGAAGCTGATCAACAAGATTTTCGGTACGATGGGATTGTATAATGGTAAACATAGAAGGTATTCTATTGGAGTTATGAGAGGGAATAATAAAGTGAAGTAGAATGAACATTGATAGCTATTAAGGAATGTAACAAAGAGCACTCTTAATCCATATTTCTTGATCGTTACTTCATTGTATATCTGTTAACATAATGACTTGAATGTCATCATTAGCTTCATAAGAATAAAAAAGATAAACAACTATAAGTAACTCACTACCTATAGACCCAAGAAATTATAAAATAAGCAGATATTATCGTGTCTTAGTGTGCCATCGATACTTGCTATTTACTAGTTTATTCATCATGGTGGCAGTACCTTACGACAGTTATTGTCGTGCTATCAAGTTAGTTACTTTTATTAAAAGTGATTTATCTGAAAAATAAATTAATATTGCTATCTTACTTGGCTACTTCATGTTGTGTTTACTTCATTGTTTAATCATGCTTTATATTAACGAGATAACATAATACTATGCCTTTGCGTCCCATTGATGCCATCTTTGTTCACCCTAAACGACGCTTATATGTTATATATTATCGCGGTGAACTGTGGGAATTGCCACGGATGAAAATTGATGATCAATCATGGCAAAATAGACAACCCTATACTGATGACAGTCGTGGACTCTATCTCAGTATTCATCAAGCCATTAGTGACCCTATACTCGCACAAAAACTGCGTACATTGAACTTGCCAGCGGCTGTTCATGGCAGCACCTTACCGCGTTTTGAAGCATGGTGGGAAGCACATGGTTTTGAATGGCTGAAAGATAAGCTTGCAACAGGTGAATCCCCTTTAGCCGCGCATCAAATTGTTGCGCCTAAAATGGACACGGCTAAAGCGATTGACAATCAGACTGTTTCCTCTTCAAGCTATCAAGATGTACCATTAAATAACAACAGCACCATTAAGCAAAAAAGTAGTGAGCAAAAAACAGCAGCCGTTGCAGACACAGATGTTTTTGCTGATATGTTGGCAGATTTGGCAAATGAAGTGCTAAATCAGCAAGAGTAAATCTTCTGCCTTTATCCATCTATCAAAACCGCGAAAGAGGACTCCACCCGACATTAGGGTGGAGGTGAATTTCGCCTAGCGTTTATTATATATTCATACAAATTATGTACTGAGATAAGCTATACTAAATTTTAGAACTTATATT
>NZ_DATIRM010000185.1:0-8596 GCF_035469765.1 Psychrobacter sp. | reverse complement strand
AAACCCGATCCTGAAAAAATCAGTTTGCGGTGGCGACTTTACAACGACCATTGATCGAACGAAATGGGGCATCAGCAAATATACGTTATTGGGTATTACCGAAAATGTTCAGCTGAACATTCAGATTGAAGCGGCAAAGCGGTAGTGTTGTTTATTCGTCGCCTTTTAAGTATTAGGCTTTGTATTAACATAGTCCTAATTTGTTAAATTGAGTGGTCTGACTGAACCAGTCTTTGGTATAGTCGGATCAGTTCAACTTATCAAAGAACCTCTTTTCGAATGGGAAAAAATTCTATTATTAGAAACGACTGACTCACTTGTGATGAGCATTTTCCCATGTGAGTATTTTAGTAAATATCTAAACAAACACTTTTTTAAATCGAGTCTATAGAATTCTATACTCATTATAAATCAGTCTCCATAAATACTAAAAAATAAGGAACACTTATGATTAATGCATATGCAGCAAAAGAGAAAGGCGGTGAGTTTGTGCCTTATCAATATGATCCTGGCACATTAGGGGATCATGAAGTAGAAATCGAAGTACATAGCTGCGGTGTCTGCCATAGCGATCTATCGATGTGGCAAAACGAATGGGGAATGACCCAATATCCGTTTGTAGGTGGGCATGAGGTCGCAGGAAAAGTCCTCGAAAAAGGCAAACACGTCAAGCACCTAGAGCTTGGCGATAAAGTCGGACTTGGCTGGCATAAAGGGTATTGCAATATTTGTGATCTGTGTATCGGCGGAGACCACAACCTATGTCCTGAGCAAGAAGGTACGATTATTGGTAACCACGGCGGCTTTGCTGATAAAGTACGCGCAAAAGATACTAGCGTCATCAAGGTACCTGAAGGGCTTGATTTTAATGCTGTAGGACCGTTGCTATGTGGCGGCGTTACGGTGTTTAATCCTCTTATGCAATACGATATCAAACCAACCTCTAGAGTGGCAGTTATCGGTATCGGCGGCTTAGGTCATCTTGCGCTTCAGTTTGCCAATGCATGGGGATGTGAGGTGACGGCTTTTACCAGTAGCTCAAAGATGGAAGAAGCAAAAGAGTTGGGTGCTCATTACTCCCTAAACTCAAGAGATGACAGCGAAATTGAAAAAGCAGCTGGCTCTTTTGATTTAATCATATCAACAGTGAATGTTGATATGAATTGGGATGTCGTTATTAAGACCTTGAGACCAAAGGGTAAACTGCACTTTGTTGGTCTATTAGAAGCACCATTAGAGATATCGGCTGCACCAATGATTATGGCTCAAAACAGTCTGTCAGGCTCACCAGTCGGCTCACCGTCAACCCTTCGAAAAATGCTGGATTTTGCAGCTCGACATAATATTCAGCCAGTGACTGAAACCTATAAAATGTCTGAGATAAACGAAGCATTTGAGAGACTAGAAAGCGGTAATGCTCGCTATAGAGTGGTATTAGAAATAGATTAAAAGTACTAAAGGCAAATAAGAGCAACGATAGTAGTGATACTCCATCCGAAGTATGGAGTATCACTACAGTAAGTGTTCAAATTTCTTATTAAGCTAATAATAGTAGCTTTTATGTATAAATGGAGCAGCTCTGCTTTTGAGGAGCTGCTAGTGAATATGCAAGTTATAGTTCTAGATAGGCTATTCCACCAGCTCAGCCTCAAGCCATACGAGTGCATCATTTTCATGATCGGCAGTAAAAGTTTTCATATCCACTTTCGGAAAAACTGGGTTCAAAGTTTCAATTAATTTGCACATCCAGCTTGGTGCGCCGACGATAGCGTAGCGCTCTACTTTTTTCATAGCAGCAATTTTCATCGATATTAAACCATTACTGTGTATAAGGATAGAGGGATCGAAACCACCGTAGTTTTTCATTCTGGCAAGTAATCGTACCGTGTCATGATCATTGAAAAACTGCTCAAGTTTCTGCGTGACACTAGGCATTTCATTTAAGGACAATACACCGTCAACCTCAAAAGCAAGTACGTTTTCTTTATTGGTAGGCAAGAAACGAATGGCGCTACTCTTGTCTAAAGGTTGCTCAGATTTCTCTGCTGCCCAGCTCAATGCTTCCTCACTTTGACTTGAAGGAAACACTTTCATTTCTAACGTAGGAAGTAGACGGTTTGCAAGTGAAATAGCTGCTTTTGGCCATTCTTTGTCTGATACATAAGCACATCGATTTAGTTGCTTAAGATGCCTGAGTAATTTCATATCAGCTCTAGCGCCATCTATCAATGCTTTTACCTTCATGTCATCAAGCGTTGTAATATCAACATAGATACCAATCTGATCATGCTGCTGTAATTTTTTTTCGTAGATCCTGTTATATTCTTGTATGTCTTCACTAGTCAATGTTCCATCAAGTGATAAAGCGATGACATGATCTGGAGCAGTTATTTGTTTTAACATAATTTTATCCTTACACTTATTAAGTTTTAGGTTCTGCAAACCTAGCAGATATCTTTCAGCTGCTTATGGATCCGCACGTAAATATTCATAATAGTGAATACTTATACTTTAGTTGTTAGTGAGCTATGCTGTCAATAGAAATTAACTTGGGAGATTTTAATCAAGCAGCCTGACTGTAAAAGTCAAACCATATCTGTCTTGGTGTTTTATAGCCTAAACTTTTCTGAATCCTAGTCTGGTTACATTCAAGCTCAATATATTTAGTAATATCGCTGATGGCTTCGAATCTTGTTTTATAGTCTTGGTGATATACCAACTCATTCTTCAATCCATTTTTGTTGCTTTTTGGAGAGCATAAAAAACCCCTGCTAATATTAAATCAATAATAGCAGGGGTTAATAAACGAGTAATAAGGATGAAATTTTATTACTCGCTCACATTAAAAATAAAATAATTTAGTAAATATTATTCGACAGTGACACTCTTGGCTAAATTACGTGGCTGATCGACATCGGTGCCACGCATTACCGCCACATGATATGACAGTAGCTGCACAGGCACGCTGTAAACGATTGGCGCTAGCGTCTCGCACACATCAGGTACATATACTACGTGCAGTCTGTCTTCTGCGATCATTTGACTGGACTCACTGGCAAAGACAAACAGCTCGCCATGGCGGGCATGTACTTCTTGCATATTGGCTTTTAGCTTATCAAACATACTATCTTTCGGTGCCAGTACGACGATAGGCATGTCTTTGTCGACTAGTGCTAGTGGACCATGCTTCAGCTCACCTGCCGCATAGCCTTCAGCATGAATATAAGAGATTTCTTTAAGTTTTAATGCGCCTTCTAGAGCGATTGGGAACTGTAAACCTCTACCTAAAAATAAGCAGCTTTTTTTGTATTCAAAATGCTCACTCATGTCTTTAATAGGGGCATCTAGACGCAAGCTGGCATGTAATTGACCCGGTAGCTGTTGTAGTTGTCCAAGTAGCATACTCAGATTGTCATCTGCCATACGCTGCTGAGTGACACCCACTTTTAATACTAATAACATCAATGCGGCAAGCTGAGTGGTAAAGGCTTTGGTAGAGGCAACACCAATCTCAGGACCAGCAAGCGTCGGTAAGAAAATATCAGTTTCACGTACCAGCGATGAGGTAGGGACGTTACATAATGCTAAGCTGACCAAGCCACTTGGCATCTGTTTTTGGGTATCACGTAAAGCAGATAAAGTATCAGCGGTTTCACCAGACTGAGAAATACAAATGACTAGTGTGTTATCGACAACTACCGGATTGCGGTAGCGGAATTCACTAGCAACTTCAACTGAACAAGGTATACGGATAAGGTTCTCAAACCAATATTTGGCGACCAAGCCTGAGTGATAGCTGGTACCACAAGCGATCACTTGAACGTGCTTAATTCCTTTTAATTGCGCTTCATGACGCTGTAAAAAATCCTCGCGCAGTTTAGCTGTTTGACCCGTATCTACTGCCATTTCAATAGTGCGCCTAACCGCATCTGGCTGCTCATAAATTTCTTTGAGCATATAATGCTTAAATTCGCCCTTATCAGCATTATGCTGTGCCGCGTCAATTTCATGGATTTGACGTTTAACTTCAACACCATCAGCATATACCTGAATACTGTTACGTGTTAATCGGGCAATATCGCCTTCTTCTAAATACATAAAGCGATTGGTCACAGGCAAAAGTGCCAATTGATCAGAGGCGATAAAGTTCTCACCGATACCGACGCCAATTACTAGAGGCGAGCCTAAACGGACAGTAATAAGCTCTTCTGGACAATCAATGTGGACAATACCAAGGGCAAAGGCACCATGTAATAAAGGGATCACCGCGCGAACCGCTTCTAATAAATCAGGGGTTTCTTGATAGATGTCATTAAGCAAATGAGCGACGACTTCGGTATCGGTTTGCGAGGTAAATACATACCCTTTAGCAATCAGCGCTTCTTTTAGTTCAGCATAGTTCTCTACGATACCGTTATGCACCACCGAGATTTTTCCTGATACATGAGGGTGCGCGTTACGTTGGGCAGGCTCGCCATGCGTTGCCCAGCGCGTATGAGCAATACCAATATAACCATCGAAAAATTCTGGATTCACGGCGACAGCATCGACAAGCGCTTGTACTTTACCGACTTGGCGCTCACGGTGAAATTCTCCATCACGAACGACAGTTAAACCGGCAGAGTCGTAGCCACGATATTCTAGACGCTTGAGTCCCTCAAGTAAGATATTGGTGATATTACGCTCAGCCACCGCTCCAACTATTCCGCACATAAATATTCCTTAAATGTCATGTTCTCATACTGTGATATTTTGAGAGGTGCTGATATACAGCTAATCATTAATCTGTAAATATAAATAAGCAGCACCACGAATCATGGCTCTACTGCTTAAGTTTGCTTAACATTGTCTTATTGAGCTAACTGTCAAGTCAAGGTAACCGTTATTTTTTGGTCGGGCGCTGAAAGTTATCTTTTTGTGTTTGGCGCGCGCGACCAAATGCCAATGCATGGTCATCAACATCTGTGGTAATCACTGAACCTGCGGCAACGGTTGCGGTATTGCCAATCGTTACTGGTGCTACTAAACTAGAATTCGAGCCAATGAAGGCATTGTCATTAATAATGGTTTGCGATTTATTTACACCATCATAATTACAAGTAATCGTACCGGCACCGACATTGACATCTGTACCAATGGTAGCATCGCCGATATAGCTTAGATGATTAACCTTACTGCCATGACCAATCGTTGATTTTTTAATTTCGACAAAATTACCGACTTTACTGTTATCAGACAGGACTGTCTCGGGACGCAAGTGTGCAAAAGGACCTATATCGACACCTGCACCAATCTCAGCGCGATCAATCACACAGTAAGGTTTGATATGACAAGCGTTACCGATATGCGCATTTTTAATGACACAGCCCGCTTCGATATAAACATTATTACCTAAGGTGCAGTCGCCTTCGAATACCACACCGACATCGATGAACACATCTTGACCTGCTGTTAACGTACCACGAATATCGACACGGGTAGGGTCAGCGAACTGTATACCAGCTTCTTGCAAGTCGGCTACTAGCTTACCTTGCCACGTGCGTTCTAAGCTGGCAAGCTGTTGGCGGTTATTGACGCCTTCAATCTCAAAAGTATGCTCAGGCTCGATGGCTGCAATCGTGATACCGTCAGCGACTGCCATTTTGACGATGTCAGTCAGATAATATTCTTGTTGCGCATTGTCATTTGATAACTTTGGCAAAAACTTATGCAATAAAGCATTATCAACGCAGTATATTCCGCTATTAATCTCTTTAATTTTTTGCTCATCGCTATTGGCATCTTTTTGCTCAACAATGGCTTCAATATTGCCTTCTTTATCGCGCTTAATACGACCGAGTCCAAATGGATTATCAACGGTCAGCGTCAACATAGACATACCATCAGTATTAGCAGATTTTAACGCAGTTAAAGTTTCGCAGCTAACCAAGGGTACATCACCATATAAAATAAGGCTTTGACCGTCTTTTGGTAATTCTGACAAGGTCACTTTAACAGCATGACCCGTGCCCAATTGCTCAGTTTGAGCAATCCAAGTAATAGGCAGATGCGCATATTGATGGTCAATGTGTGCTTGTACTTGCTCACCGCCAAAACCATGGACGATGATGGTGTCATCCACTGTCAATTGATGACAAGTGTCAAGAACATGCCCCAATAATGACTTGCCTGCCAACGTCTGTAACACTTTTGGCTTAGCTGATTGCATACGCGTGCCTTTGCCAGCCGCGAGGATAATTACCGAAAGAGAAGATGTCATAATAGCCCTACAAATGTAACGAAATATAATTGAAATTATAGCGTAAATTGCTATGTAACTAAAACGCTATGTCGTGACCTCTTTGTAATTCAGCTATCACTAATAGCAATACTAAATGATGAAATCAGTTTAGCTAAAATTATTCGGTTAAAAGATAAAATAAATGCGCTGCTAATCAGCAAAATAGAAAACTACATTATAAATAATGACCCAAACTGCCGCTGCCATAATACCGGCGATAATATCGTCTAACATAATACCCAAACCGCCTGCGACTTTTTTATCTGCCCAGCCAATCGGTGGTGGTTTAACAATGTCAAAAAAGCGAAAGAGTATAAAAGCGACAATTAAAGCAGCAATAGAAAAAGGTTGCGAGATATTGTGCCAAAAATTACTATTAGCAATGCCTATATAAGACAAAGGTAATAGAGTAATCCATATACCTGCCCACTCATCCCAGACGATATGCGGGTCATCATGACCGCCCATCAGATCTGAGGTGCGACCACATATCCAGATACCAATGACGCAAGATAAAAGCGTAATAATCAAAAACGGTATAAAACCTAAGCTCAGCAGCGGTATGGCGACGATCAAACCACCAACCGTGCCCCAAGTACCGGGCGCACGGCGCGGTAAACCACTGCCCAAGCCAAGACCTAACCAATAAACTGCGCGGTCAAGCATAGTGGCATTGACTGGTAGAGGAGGGCAATCATTGGCCTTACGGATATCGGGCTTAACTAGGTCGTGATCGGGCATGGGTTAACCTGCAAAATGTTGGTAACCCGTAAGATTGGGCCAAGTAGCAAAGGGTGCGGGATGAGTTGGTGTAACTGGCTGACCTTGATAATAAAGCTCAGGAATTCTATGTGCCACATTATCTGTACTGCTATCACTTGCTAATGCAATCACATCACCGATGTAAGTCACAGGCGTATTGGCGTCATTACTAACAGGCGGCTGGATATGAGCAGGCAGGGTAAAAGCCAGCTCATAATCATCGCCACCTGCCAACTGACATAACAAACGCTCAGATAAATCGATGCCAGCTAAAGGGTTGCTAGTAGGCAGAGCTTCCAAATTAAGTCGCATAGCAATGCTGCTTTGCTCGCAGATATGACCAAGATCTTGATACAGACCATCAGAGATATCTATCATCGAAGTTGCACCAAGTTTAGCGAGTGCTGCGCCTAACTGAATACGTGGCGTTGGCATATGGAGACGATGCGCTAGCTCAATACCGACAGCATTGTCAGGATGCTGTAAGGCATAAGCGGCACCCCCAAGTGTGCCTGAGACATAGATTTTATCACCGACTTGCGCCCCTGAGCGATAGACAGCTGGAGTATCTGCGGCAAGCAACCCTTGAGCACTAATACTTAACACTAAGCTATCATTACGGGTCGTATCGCCGCCGATAAGGGTAACGCCAAATAACTGACAAGCATGAAACAAACCTTTAGCAAATTCGGTCAGCCACTGCTCATTAGCAAGGCGCTGAGGTAATGCTAATGCCAGTAAAATACTATGCGGGGTTGCTCCCATAGCAGCAATATCAGAGATATTGACAGCCACAGCTTTATAACCAATCGCAAAGGCAAGCTTATTCACCTGTTCCCAATCGGCACTAAAGTGACGACCTTGAACGAGCGTATCGATACAACTGACCAATCGTGACCCTGCAGGCAATGCCATGACTGCTGCATCATCGCCAATGCCTTTTTCGACATCGTTATGTGACGATTGTGCCGCTTGCATTTGTAAAAATATACGCTCAATCAGCTCAAATTCATTCATGGCTAGTCTTGGTTTTTTTCAGCAGCATCGTTTAATTCAACGCTTTCTGACTTATCATCTTTTATATCAACACTTTTCATATCAACGCCTTCTATATCAACATCAGCGCTATTCGAGTCAAGTAATTCGACCTCTGCTATAGTATTGTCATTACTATCAATATGAGCAGCGATGTTTTCTTCTATCTGCTGATCATTAATAGTATTCTCGACATTAACTGCAATCTCGTCCGCTTTATCAGCAATAACTGGTTTGATACTAACTGGTTCAACAATGGTTTCTTCAACCCTATTTTGAGCATCGTTCTGCTTACTGGCTTTATAATCAGTAATATTTGCCAAGGCTTTGCTGGCACTATTGCGTTTGACGCTGGTATTATTGGCACTGATACGTGGTTTGTTTGATGCCGTTGGTTTTTCTGCAATAGTAGTCGTATCGATGGCGGCGCTGCTGCTTGCATTGTTGTCAGGTTTGATAGCAGGCTTAGCTGCCGCTTTTTGCGAGGTGCGTAGATTGGCTTTGCTATCTGCTTCTACT
>NZ_DATIRM010000184.1:0-2551 GCF_035469765.1 Psychrobacter sp. | reverse complement strand
TGGTGCTGAGTCAATAGACGCGTAGTCTTTTGCTTCGCCGCCTGAAGTGATTGCAGCTACAGTTGCGATAGCAGCGGTAAGGGTTGTTTTACCGTGGTCAACGTGTCCGATGGTACCGACGTTAACAGGTGGTTTTAGACGTTCAAACTTGGCCTTTGCCATGGGTATTTCCTCTTTTTTTGGTGGATATTTATCAATCAAAGATCGGTAAATAACTGTTTGACGGCTTATGATGTATGACCATCAAACCGTTGACACTGTGTTTTTTCTATTAAACTAATATCTATTAGAATACTAGCTATAACGCTATACTATCTTTGCGTTCGATATTTTAGCTGTTAAGCGTATAAATAGGGGCATTATACGTGCTTTTCAATCTATTGAACATGACAAGTTAATATACAGTACTGCTGTTGCACTACTTTATCTAACTCTTATTCATTTAACCCTTTACACAGCTTATTTATTAAACAAAGATAACACTTACTAATAAACTGACAGCGCAAAAAGGCAACACCTCAGTGTCACCTTTGAATTATTCTCTGCCACACTGTATGTATAATTTTCGATATTTTATAATTTTGATACCAATACTAAACTGTAGATAAACATCAGCAAAGCAAATATAAAGGATTGAACAATAAATGGAGCTCATATTGAGAATTGAACTCAAGACCTCTCCCTTACCAAGGGAGTGCTCTACCGCTGAGCTATATGAGCATATTCTAGCCAACCGCTAAGTTGCACTAAAAAAAATATCACGATACAGCAATAATAACTGACTGTCGTGATGAGTATTGATGATTTGTGCGATGGTACATATATGGAGCGGGTGGCGGGAATCGAACCCGCGTCATTAGCTTGGAAGGCTAAGGTGTTACCATTATACCACACCCGCATTTACTCTTATCTGGGTTGGCTCTTATAAAGAGTCATGAGTTGATAAAGAGTATGCTTGGCGCTAAGACAAAATTATACAAATATGGTGGTGGGAGAAGGATTCGAACCTTCGAAGCTTTCGCGACAGATTTACAGTCTGTTGGGTTTGACCGCTCCCCAATCCCACCTAGATTGCTTGATATAAAATCACTTTAATTTAAAGTCAATTCATAAAAAGCTACTTTGAGAGAGATGGTGCCGACTGCCGGGATCGAACTGGCGACCTACTGATTACAAGTCAGTTGCTCTACCAACTGAGCTAAGTCGGCTTGTTCTCTCAAAGTGGTGGCTATTCTATCAAATATTCTGATAGACGCAAGCCCTTTTTTGCTTTTTTTGCCTTTATTTTAATAAAAAAACTCAAGCACTTGATTATAATAGGATTTTTATTACGCTTAAACAACCCCTTTTACCCCTCTTTATCCAACTCTCTATTTTGTGAGCCAAAAATATAAGCAGAGGCTACTTTTAAACTGACTATTTATTGCTTAACGCTCAAAATAATTATGTAAATCCACCAATTATTATTAGCACTTAGCAGTCTAAGGTCATCTAACCAATATAGGTAAAGCTTACTAATTATGTACTGCTAAGATTTCGAAGTGAGCTGACAATAACTGTAATTATTGCACAGCACATGATTAAGATGGCTTTATTATCAAAGACTATCTACACGCTGCCTGTATTAAACAACCATAGCGCTAAACCGATAATAATAACGGCAATAAATACCCATATAAACCAACCACCACTCGTTGTCTTTTCAACCGCGCCTGTATTAGCAGGATTGTTGAGCGCTTGATCCATCGCATTATTGCCTGTGGTACCCAAATCACGAGATTGCTCTAAATTGGCAGTGCCCGAAAATTGTGAAGTGGCAGCCTGTTTTGCACGCAGTACATCCGGATCTGCTTCTTCTTGCAAGGCGGTTTTGGTGGTTTTGTCATGCTCTGGCGCAATAGCTGCCTCAACGATTGGCACTTCACTTACAGGAGACGCTTCTGAAAGGGTTTCAGATACAGCGGCTTTATGTAGCACAGGCTCATCGGCTAAGACGGGCTGCTCTACGAGTGATTCTTGATGAGTAGAAGGCGTTGATGTAGTTTCGGTCAGCACAGTCTCTGTTAATGCGACTTTTTCTGGTGCAGTTTCGGTTGGGGTAGACTCTATTACTTCGTGCTCAGCAGCCACACTAGGGATACTTGAGGTTTCAGTAGGAATATATTCTACTTCGCTCAATACAGGTTCGGCTTTATCTGCGGCGGATAAGATATCAGTGATGCCTGTTTCTTCAATTACTGGCTCATCTGTTTTAGCGGCGCTAACCATCGGTTCTGCTTGCAAAGCAGCAACAGGCATTGTGTCTAAAGCCTCTTCGACAGGTAATATCTTTTCGATAATGGTTTCTTTAACGACTGGCTCTGCTTCAACAATAAGTGCTATCTCAGTGTCAGGACTCAACATCAAAGTTGGTTTATCTGCAACTGCTTGCTCATGAATAACAGTAGTAGCTACTGACACACTTACCTGAAAATTAAAGCTTGCAAACCCAAGCGTATCATTTGCTGTTAAGTGCTTCGATTCATGGGCAGCGATACGCTCATCATTAATA
>NZ_DATIRM010000183.1:0-11845 GCF_035469765.1 Psychrobacter sp. | reverse complement strand
CGTGATCTAACGTCACTAGCCCATCGATCATACTTTCCATAAATGGCATCGAGCCACAGACATAAATATCAGCAGGCTTAGGTAATTTGGCAAGCCAATCTGCATCTAGTATCTGACCAGACTCAAAATAAAAGATATGGCGCTCTACGTTTTCAGCCTTTTCTAATAGTTTATTTACTTCCATATTAAAAGCATGATGCGCTTCATTTTGGCAAGCATAAACCCAGATAATAGGTCGTTTTGGATTGGCTAATACTTGTGCCTCTAACATAGATAGCACAGGGGTTATGCCAACACCGGCACTCATCAATACCAATGGAATCTCATTTTGCTGTACCAAATCTTGCTTGAGCGCAAAGTCACCTGCTGGCGCCGATAATAAAACCGTGTCACCCACTTCTAATTGGTCGTGCATATAGTTAGAAACCAAACCATGATGCTCATTGCGGTTATCGCGTCTGACCGCAAACTGAATGCCTGCATCGGTACTAGCGGAATACAAAGAGTAATGACGTAGAGCAACATGGTCACTGTCTTTTGGATCTGTTTTCACCGTGATGTACTGACCCGCGGTTAAATTCAATTTACTCAGGTCAATCTCTTGATGACTTTCTGCATTATCATTGACTGGCACAACAGTAAAGGCAGCAATATCCGTAGCGGCTGCTACCTTTTTAGTCACGGTAAAAGGAGCAAAACCCTGCCACATCGCCTCTTCATACATACCATGTTCTATCTGGATAAATACTGAGGCAATCTCATCATAAGCTTCAGTCCAAGCATCGATGATATCGTCATTGGCAGCCTCTCCCAGTACTTCCTTGATTGCACCGATTAAATGCTTACCGACGATCGGATAATGCTCAGGCAGGATTTGTAAAGCACGATGTTTATGGCTGATCTGCGTAACCTGTGGCAATAAAGTCGCCAACTTATCTAAATGCTTAGCGGCGGCTAATACTGTCGTCGCCAATGCGGTCTGTTGGCGGCCGAGTTTTTGATTGATCTCATTAAATATATCTAGCAGTTCAGGGTGCTCTTCAAACATGTTTTTATAAAATACGGTAGTAATTGTCGTGCCATGTTCTTCAAGTACGGGAACTGTTGCTTTTACGATTTCTAAGGTTTTTGGTGAGGCCATGGTATTTCTCTTAGTGAGGTATCACATTAATAAATGAAAATGTCGATACGAAAGATCGGTAAATGTACAATGCTGATAGCTGCATGAAGAGTAGTCATGTTCTCTAACAGACAATCAAAGCACCGCCATAAGATTCATATTAAATGAATGTTAACATATTTTACTGAGTATACCAATACCGTAGCGCTACAAAGCTGTTTTGATAGATAAAAAAACAGCCATTGTCATAATGGCTGTTTCTCAGTATTCTAAAATAATTGAAGGCTTTCCTGAGTAACGTTATGCGTCAAATTTAGCGCGCCATATAATTGGTCATATCTTCCACGCCATGTAATGTCATCGGATACATCTTATTATCGAACAGTTTTTTAATCTCAACGATGGTTTGAGTATGTTGCCAGTACGTCGGATTTTCAGGATTAAGCCAAGCCACTTTATCAAAGTGAGCTAACACCCTTTTTAACCAGACAATACCTGCTTCATTATTCATATACTCAACGCTACCACCAACTGTCATCAGCTCATATGGCGACATCGACGCATCACCCACAAAGATAACACGATACTCACGCCCATATTTATTGAGCAGCTCAAAAGTCGGCATCGGTGCGCTATGACGACGATTATTGTCCTTCCAAACATAATCATATAGACAGTTATGAAAGTAAAAAAACTCTAAGGTTTTAAATTCATTTTTCGCGGCAGAAAACAGCTTTTCTAATGCCTCGACATGAATATCCATACTGCCACCCACATCAAACAACATTAGCACTTTGACGCGGTTACGGCGCTCAGCTTGCATGTGAATATCAAGCATGCCTTTTTTGGCAGTGCGTTTGATGGTCTCATGAATATCTAGCTCATCTGCACTACCTGTACGGGCAAACTGACGTAGGTTACGTAATGCCATCTGAATTTGGCGGGTGCCTAACTGACTATCATCATCAAGATTACGATATTTACGCTGCTCCCAAACTTTAGCAGCGCTGCGTTTGCGTGATTCACCGCCAACGCGCACGCCTTCTGGATGATCACCATAGGCACCAAATGGTGACGTGCCACCGGTTCCCACCCACTTACTGCCACCTTGATGTCGCTCTTTTTGCTCTTTGAGACGCTCCTCAAGTGCTTTCATCAACTCTTCAAGTGAGCCATATTTTTTTAGCAGTCGGCGCTGCTCATCGGTTAGGTTTTTTGGGTCTAACTTTAAATCAAGCCATTCTTTTGGGACATCAGTCAGCTTAGCTAATAGCTCATCCATATCGAGACTATCAACACCCTCAAAATAATCTGCCATGGCTCGATCAAATTTATCAAAATGGCGCTCATCTTTCACCATACAAAGCCGAATCAGCCGGTACATATCCTCACGACTGGCAAAGGTAGACAGTTCGGCATCTTCAGGATGCGGCTGCATCATAAGCCCTTGGTCTAGCGCCGCATTGAGGTCAAGCAGCTCGCGTGTACTGACAGGCACGCCGTAAGTACGCAAGGTATAGAATAGTTTGATAAACATAAGACACGCATCACTTATTGGCTGATATGGTTATGATTTAAGCATTTGCATGGGTTTCATTCATCACTGCAAAAACAATGGGTAATGAAACCTCATCTTTAACGACGCATCATATTGGCAAAACGTTGCAGCAGGTTCACATCTGCTTCATTTTTAAGCAGCGCGCCATATAACGGTGGAATAGACTTTTCACCGCGCAAGTTTTCTTCTAACTCTGCTTGTGCCATATCATCCGCCAATAATAGCGTCAACCAATCGACCAACTCAGACGTTGATGGCGGCTTTTTGAGTCCTTGAACGTTACGTAATTTATAAAAGATATCAAGCGCATCATTGACCAGTTTTTCTTGAATATTAGGAAAATGCACCTCAATGATTTGGCGCATGGTTTCTTCTTCAGGGAAGTCGATATAATGAAAGAAACAACGACGCAAAAACGCATCCGGTAGCTCTTTTTCATTGTTTGAAGTGATAATCACTACTGGGCGCTGCGCGGCAGTAATGGTCTCACCCGTCTCATAAACATAAAAAGACATCTTATCTAATTCATGCAACAAATCATTTGGGAACTCGATATCTGCTTTATCGATCTCGTCAATCAATAACACACTACGCTCTTTACTGGTAAAGGCATCCCACAATTTACCCGGCTTGATATAATTGCCAATTTCATAGACCTTGTCGTCACCCATTTGCGAATCACGCAGACGCGATACCGCATCATACTCGTACAAACCCTGCTCTGCTTTGGTGGTCGATTTGATATGCCACGTAATCAGCGGCATCCCCAAACTCTCGGCAACTTCTTCTGCCAGTAATGTCTTACCGGTACCCGGCTCACCCTTAATTAATAACGGCTTTTGTAGCGTCATCGCTGCATTGACTGCCAATTGCAAATCATCAGTAGCAATATAGCTTTGCGTGCCAGTAAATTTGGTTCTTTTATCGATCATAATATAATCTCGGTTATTGTTTTATAGTGAAAATAGTTTATAAGAGGTAAATGGCAAGTTAGTAAATACTGTATTTAGATTAGCATAGCCATGTTGATTGCCAAAATACTTGTGCGTTCGCAGATATTTATTACATAAAAAAAGACACGTAGAGTGTCTTTTATCATCATATGAATGCTTCGCAATATCTATCACGCCTACGAACTGCAATCGAGCTAGTCGTCTATTTTAGAGACTTCTTTAGATGGCTTTTTAGAGACTACTGTGTCTTTTTTTAGATTAATGGATGAATCAATATCTTCTACTGGCACTACTTCATCAGATTCTGTTGCAAGATAATTGCCAGATGCCAGTTGCATATTCGCTTGAGTATCTTGCGCAGTGCGACTGCGAGCTTTATCCAAGCTTGACTCAAACGCGCCGCGAATAAGCTGCCAAACAAAACCTACGAATAACCCAACGAATAACACCACTAGTATGGGCAGCATATTGGCAATCGCGCCAGTCGTGTCTTTCATCATAATCGCATAGACCACGCTGATGCTAGCAGGTGCAATCACACTTGGGTCATCAAGTGCTGTGCCTGGTGCTAATAACACCGCAAACAATATCATCCAGCTCATACCGCCCAATGGGCGTGGTAGTACGCGCGCGACCAATAACCAAAGTACCAACACGAGAATGACACCACCAAGATACGCATACATTGGTAAGTCTGCTGCCGGCACGTCTTTTACCAGCTGTCCCCACCAAACAGCAAGCTCACCGAGAATATCGCTGATAGCTT
Source organism: Psychrobacter sp. (assembly GCF_035469765.1). Lineage (GTDB taxonomy): Bacteria > Pseudomonadota > Gammaproteobacteria > Pseudomonadales > Moraxellaceae > Psychrobacter. Next base: position 7,448 of record NZ_DATIRM010000183.1, on the reverse strand, counting down.
CTAATGGTAAGCTGTGTAAGATATTTTTTAACCAGTCCATGCGTGTTTTATTACCTGCGTTTGTAAATAATGCGGGATATTGATGATATTAGCAACGTTAATGAGCGGCTAGTTTATCACACGACTACCCACCAAAATGCATGACAGCAAATATTTCATCTGCGTCTATCCACTCTGTTTAAAAAAGCTAGCTAAAAAGTTAGATTTAATAAAACGAGCTTCAAAATATCGCCATAAACCTTGTTGGAATGTATTTTCATAACTATTACGTATTATAAATACTGTCTTGAGATTCGCGAGCACGCAATTCTGCTTGGCGGCGCATGACATCTTGCGGCGGCAACTGCACAAAGTATCCTTGCGACTGCAGCTTTGCTAGCACCTCTTCTTTGTCTACTCGAGCAAGCGTTGGCGTTGCAGCCAAATCCAAATGCATGACAAACTGACTGCGACCTAAGCCTGAACGAAAATCTTTCGGCAATACACCCAGCCAATCCTTAATCTCGTCCGTATCATTTGGATAATCAGGACGGGCAATATAGATATACATATCATTGTGCTTGGGGAACTTATAAATATCGCAATGCATAACAACAACCTATCAGAAACTATCGCTATAGATTAGCATATTTTAGGCAAGTATCAGTAGTGGCTTTACGTTTGGCTATGGTAAATCTTCTTAAGTAGGTTGCCAATTTACTTGAGATGAAAGAGACAAAATCAGATAAAATATTCTGCATGCTTTGTCTTATCAGGCATCACGCTCACAGATGAACTTTATACCTTTAGATTGTGCTCAATGATGTATCAGTCTTATCTGCTATTAACATATTGCAATTTTATAGAAACATCAGCGCTTCATATTGCTGTTTTTTACGGCATTATCCTCATAAAAAATCGTTCTAGCTAAGATTATTCACTTTAATCCATCTGATGACTTGTAAAAAAGCTGTGAACCTTTCATAATAAAAGCGTTTTTCAGGAGAGAGTCTTTAGCCTAATGTTAGCGATACTCATGTCAATGAGCATGAGCTGACAGCCGCTATACGACCACCGAAGGCGCATCCACCCTGCTAATCGCTCAGGTAAAAGGACTGAAAAACACATGTCACAACGGTTTATTTGTATCGCGCTGATTGGCGTATTGCCCTTTAAACCTTAGGCATAACAAATCTGGAGAGCGGTAAGGACGGACGACGCCTTACCCACCGAAGGGGAGAAAACGCGACATCATTGTTATGTAAAGATTCACAATGATGGATCGTGTTGAAAATCTCAGGTCACAGGACAGATAGGGCTTCCCTCTAAACTGACGTTAAGCGTTTGTTTGGCGGACAGTTTTATCTTTTTTCTGTACTACCCTTGGTTGCAATGCTTGTACCCTGCAATATTGCTTCTCGCTACTATGATCATGTACATCAGCCCTAATACTTTATTGAGTATAGCTGATGTACACATAAGGATTTGTTATGACCGATATTCAAAATACTGACACCCAAGCCCCTCAACGCACGCCTCTTTATCAGTCTCATGTCGAGAGTGATGGCAAACTGGTAGATTTTTCTGGTTGGGAGCTACCTATTCATTATGGCTCACAAATCGAAGAGCATGAAGCGGTACGCACCGACGCCGGTATGTTTGACGTCTCTCACATGGTCGTTGTCGACATCAAAGGTAGCGACGCCAAAGCATGGCTACAAAAATTATTGGCTAACGATGTCGATAAACTAAAAACGGTTGGTAAAGCCCTTTATTCTCCAATGCTGAATGAAGAAGGTGGCATTATCGATGACTTAATCGTTTATCTATCAAATAGCGAAGAAACTGAATACCGTATTGTCTCAAATGCCGGTACTCGCGATAAAGATATGGCACAGTTTGAAAAAGTAGCCAAAGACTTTGATGTTACCTTAACTGAACGTACAGAACTTGCGATGCTTGCCGTTCAAGGACCTAACGCTGTTGAAAAATTGGCAAAGATTAAACCCAGTTGGGCTGATACATTAGCTGCGCTAAAACCTTTTGTCGGTGCTGACTTAACAGATATCGAAGGCACAGATTGGTTCGTCGCTCGTACAGGCTACACCGGTGAAGATGGCGTCGAAGTCATTATGCATGGCGATGATGCGCCGGCATTCTTTGAGCAGTTGAAAGCCAATGGCATAAAGCCTGCCGGTCTTGGCGCTCGTGATACGTTACGTATGGAAGCTGGCATGAACCTCTATGGTCATGATATGGATGAAAGTATTAGCCCTTATGAATGCAACATGGGCTGGACACTGGCGCTAAAAGACGAGCGTGACTTTATTGGTCGCAAGGCTATGGTCAGCAAACGCAAGCAAGCCAAAGATGACAATATTGCGATGAAACAAGTCGGCTTATTGATGACTAGCCGTGGCGTATTACGTGAAGGTATGGAAGTGACCATCAATCAAGGCACTGATAAAGAGCAAAAAGGTATCATTACCAGTGGTACTTTCTCTCCTAGCCTCAAAAATTCTATCGCTATCGCCCGTGTTCCTGCTACCCTAGCAGACGATGACAATGTGCAAATTGATCTGCGCGGTAAAGGTAAGTTCGTCGATGTACGCGTGCTTAAACTACCGTTTGTCCGTAATGGCAAGCAGCAGTTTGACTCGTAAGCAACAGAAAATTTATTATTAGCTTTCTTTTTTATTAATTAACCTCTATCACCTAGGAGAGAAACCATGAGTAATATCCCAGCAGAACTAAAATACATCGCCAGCCACGAGTGGTTACGCTTAGAAGACGACGGTACTATCACTGTTGGTATCACTGACCATGCTCAAGACCTATTGGGTGACGTGGTATTTGTTGAATTGCCAGACGTAGGTGACATCATCGCTGTTGATGACGAAATCTCTGTTGTTGAATCAGTAAAAGCGGCTTCTGACGTTTATGCACCTATTTCAGGTGAAGTTGTTGCTATCAACGAAGCCTTAGAAGATGATCCTGAAATCATCAACTCTGACCCATACGGCGAAGGTTGGTTCTTCAGAATGAAGCCTGATAATATCGCTGATTATGAAGCACTGCTAACCGCTGATGAGTACGAAAACGAGCTGTAATATCAGCTTTATACTCTCTTAAAAGCAGCATTTAACTTTAGTATTGCTGCTTTTAATATTTTTATTGATAAAGCAGTCATTGATAAGATTGTTATTTATAAAATGGTTACCTATTAAAAGAAGCAACTCGTCGGATACTGGCAAGCGCTGGTATCTGTTCGCTTTATTTTTAAGACGATAATTGCAAGACAGTATTTTCAAGACAACCTGCACTCAATTTATGACGCTCAATTGCTATCTGATTTATTCGTATTAATCACTTGTCAGACACTGTTGAAAAGTGTCCTCAATAATGACTAAGCTGATTAGTCATTCCTCAGCATGGATCTTACTATGAATTCTAATACTGGCAATAAAGACAGTCTTGCGACGCCTAGTCACACCCCGCAGCTGCAAGCGTTTCGCGAGGTGGTTGAATCACGTCGTTCAGTACGCCGATTTACAGATACGCCGATACCTGACGATGTATTGGCAGACTGTCTGCGTTTGGCGATGCTTGCACCAAACTCAAGCAACCTTCAGCCGTGGGAGTTTTATGTCATTGATGATGCTGATAAGCGCAAGCGTGCGGTCAAAAACTGTATGAATCAAAACGCGGCAAAAACATCAGTACGCTTAATCGCGGTGGTTGCTCGTACTGACGTTTGGCATGACCACGCCAAACAAATCTTACGTGAATACCCTGATATGCCGGTACCAAAAAAAGTCAAAGACTACTACAACAAAGTCGTTGCCTTAGATTTTTTACGTGGACCTGCTAACGTGATATCAGTAGCCAAATGGAGCGCCATTCAAGTAGTCAGACGTATAAAGGGTCCCATAAAATCGCCTTACTATACCTTTGAAGACACCAAAAATTGGGCAACCAATAACACCGCTTTAGCGGCTGGAAACCTGATGCTTGCTTTACGCGCGCATGGCTTTGATAGCTGTCCGATGGGCGGATTCGATGAGCCTGCGATGAAGCGCTTATTAAAGCTGAGCGATCATCATCATATCGTTATGATGATTGGTGCTGGCGAGCGTGCTGATAATGGCGTCTACAATACCCAGTTCCGCTTTGAGCAAGATCAATTTGTACATTACGTATAACCTATTAATACCCTTTTTTATTATAGCCATCTCCTTTATCCCTATTTTTACCAAGGATCACCATGACTATCTCTCAAAACCCAGCGCTTGATACCTTTAAAGGCTTATTCAACGAAGCCGAATTTGTTTATCGTCATCTTGGCTCCAATGATAGCAAACAAGCTGACTTGCTCAGTGCCATTGGTTATAAAGACATGGCAACTTTTATCAATGATACCGTGCCTGAACCAGTACGTCTGCATAAAGAATTAGATTTGCCAGTTGCCATGAGTGAGCATGCAGCGCTTGCCAAATTGCGTACCATGGCTGATGACATCACGGTTAATAAGAGCTATATCGGTCAAGGGTATTCGCCTGTGCGTATGCCTGCAGTCATCCAACGTAACGTCCTTGAAAATCCAGGTTGGTATACGGCTTATACGCCTTACCAAGCGGAAATCGCTCAAGGTCGCCTAGAAGCCCTGCTGAACTTCCAACAAGTTTGTATTGATCTGACTGGTCTTGAGCTTGCTGGTGCGTCATTGCTTGATGAAGCAACGGCTGCTGCTGAAGCCATGGCAATGTCAAAGCGCGTGAGCAAAAGCAAATCTATGCAGTTTTTCGTTGATGACCGCGTCTATCCACAAACATTAGATGTCATTAATACCCGTGCCAAATATTTTGGTTGGGAAGTGGTCGTTGGTGACTTTGAAACTGCCAAATCAGGTGATTATTTTGGTGCATTATTCCAATACGTCGGTGTTGAAGGCGATGTTAAAGATTTAACAGACGTTATCGCTGCTGTGAAGAAAAACAAAACTTATGTGAGTGTCGTCAGTGACATCATGAGTTTGGTGTTACTAAAATCACCCGCTGACATGGGCGCAGACGTGGCATTGGGTAGCACGCAGCGTTTTGGTATTCCAATGGGTTTTGGTGGTCCACATGCTGCCTACTTTGCATTCTCTGATAAAGCCAAGCGCTCAGCGCCTGGTCGTATCATCGGAGTTTCAAAAGACTCACAAGGCAATACTGCCCTACGTATGGCGCTACAGACTCGTGAGCAGCATATCCGCCGTGAAAAAGCCAACTCAAATATCTGTACTTCACAAGTACTATTGGCAAACCTAGCCGGTATGTATGCCGTTTATCATGGTCCAGGTGGTGTAAAGCGCATCGCTACTCGCATTCATGCATTTGCGACTGCTTTTGCTGATGTCGTCAAAAATGCTAATGACAACAATTTAAACGTGGTACATGATCAATTCTTTGACAGCGTCGTCATTGATTGTGGCTCAGAAAAACTTGCTATCCAAATCTTCCAAAACGCTGATAATGTTGGCTACAACTTATGGCGTCTTGGTGACACCAAATTGAGCGTAGCGTTCAGTGAAACCAGTGATCAGAAAGACTTTAATGTCCTAACTCAGCTGTTCGTTACTAAAGCACATGACCTACCAGAAGACGCTCGTGTCTCTCTTGATAGTGCTCATTTGCGTACTGATGCTATCTTATCGCATCCAGTATTTAACTCGCATCATACAGAGCATGAAATGCTGCGTTATTTAAAGTCGCTTGAAGACAAAGATTTGGCGATGAACCGCAGTATGATTTCACTTGGTAGCTGTACCATGAAATTGAATGCTACTAGTGAGATGCTACCAATCACTTGGCCTGAGTTTGCCAACGTGCATCCTTTTGCACCGCGTGACCAAGTCACAGGCTACGTTGCCATGATTGATAGCTTGCAAGAGCAACTAAAAGCCATCACCGGTTTTGATGATGTCTCTATGCAGCCAAACTCTGGCGCTTCAGGAGAATATGCAGGCTTGCTAGCGATTCGCCGTTATCATGAATCACTTGGTGAGACTGACCGTGATGTTTGCTTGATTCCTATGTCAGCGCATGGCACTAACCCTGCGACTGCAATGATGATGGGCATGAAAGTGGTCGTGGTCAAAACCGATGACAATGGTAATGTGGATATCGACGACCTAACTGCCAAATCTGAAGAACATAGCGCGCGTCTAGGTGCCTTGATGATCACATATCCATCGACGCATGGTGTATTTGAAGAAGGTATCCGTAAAATCTGTGATCTTATCCATAAACATGGCGGTCAAGTCTATATGGATGGCGCTAATATGAATGCGCAGGTTGGCATGATGCAGCCTGCTGACGTTGGTGCTGATGTGCTGCACATGAACTTGCACAAAACCTTCTGTATCCCGCACGGCGGTGGTGGTCCAGGTATGGGTCCTATCGGTATGAAGTCACACTTGGCACCATTTATGGCCAACCATACCTTAAGCCCTGTGCACAATGCACAAAAAGACTGCTCAGCAGTATCAGCAGCCCCTTATGGCTCAGCGAGCATTTTGCCTATTTCATGGATGTACATTGCCATGATGGGTCGTGATGGTTTATTAAAAGCGACCGAGCTTGCGCTATTAAACGCCAACTATGTCGCTGCTGAATTAAAAGACCATTACCCTGTCCTATATACGGGCAAAAACGGTCGCGTAGCGCACGAATGTATCATCGATATTCGTCCTTTAAAAGACGAAACCGGCATCAGTGAAAGTGATATCGCGAAACGTTTGATGGATTATGGTTTCCACTCACCAACCATGAGTTTCCCAGTAGCCGGCACCTTGATGATTGAGCCGACAGAATCCGAGTCGAAAGAAGAGCTTGATCGCTTTATCAGTGCCCTAAAATCTATCAAAGCGGAAGCGATAAAAGCCAAAGCGGGTGAAGACAACTGGACGTTAGATAACAACCCATTGGTCAATGCACCGCATACGGCTGCCATGGTAATTGATGGCGAATGGACTTATCCATACAGTCGTGAGACAGCGGCATTCCCACTGCCTTATATCCGTACCAATAAGTTCTGGCCAAGTGTAGCACGTGTTGATGACGCCTATGGCGATAAGAACCTAATGTGCTCTTGCCCAAGTATCGAAAACTATATGTAATCCCAATTTTATGTAGTCCTAGCTTTTGATACTTTATAAAAGATAAAAACAAACCTCCAACTCAGTAGCTGATTTGGAGGTTTTTATTTTGCTAATAATATTTAGCGTTATAATAAAATGGCTATTAATCTATTCACATCATTCACATCATTCACATCATTCACATGGTTAGAATTAAATATGCAGAAAAATAATCTTGTCATTCTTATCCATGGTCTGCACCAAACGGCTTGGATCATGCGACCACTTGCCAAACGCTTGCAAACAGCAGGATTTGATACTCATCAATTTGGCTATCGTAGTATGC
>NZ_DATIRM010000182.1:0-3828 GCF_035469765.1 Psychrobacter sp. | reverse complement strand
TTGCCCATCATGTTGCAGATGAGGTATTTGACGATATTGCTTTGCTGCTACTAGCGCATCGAGCGACTCTTGTAGACGATTAATGATAAAAGCAGTCATTTTTATCCTTTTGTTTTCTTGTTTAAGAGCCGTTTTCACTAATAAAATTTAACTATTCTATAAATGAGTTTTGGAATAAGTAGGAATTATTACACAAACTGGGTGGTTGTAACAAAAGATTTCATATAACCGCCTTTGTAACTTTAATGCTGATAAATACTTGCAAAACTTAACTTTCTTACCGTTAAACACTGACAGAGTTTCTGACATGGTTTGTTACTATGTATACATCGTTAGCAAACAAGGCGATATGGCTAAAAAGTCTACATAAATAAATAACTTGTTTGTCCACAGTGATTTTAAGGAGATAGATATGAAAACTCTACAGAAAACTCTACTTGCATTAGCAGCCGGTTCTTTATTAAGCATGGGTGCACAAGCTGCCGTTTCTTATGGCAACGGCTATACTGGTCAACCATACGTTGGTGCTAAAGTCGGTCAGTTTGACCTAGACGTTGATGGCGCTGATGAGCCAACTGCATACGGTGTATATGCTGGTTATAACTTTGACCCTAACTTCGGTATGGAAGCAGAATTTGTAGGCTCGGATGACGCTGATTACAGAGGCGGCGACATCAACGCAAAAACTTACGGCGCTTATGGTACTTATCGTTACGCATTCCCAAATACTGGTCTATATGCTAAAGGTAAGCTAGGTGTTGCGAGAACTGAAGTAGAAGCTTCTAATACTACTCTAGGTTTATATAACGGCACAGATAAAGATACTAACATCGCTGGTGGTGTTGGTCTTGGCTACTCAGTAAACCCTAACCTCAGCGTTGAAGCTGAATACGACATGCTAGGTAGCGATGCTGATCTAATGACGGTTGGTGCACAGCTAAAATTCTAATTATTTGAACTCTGAGTTCATTGGTTAGTAATAGCTTTAGTTAAAATAAAAAACGATCACTTCGGTGGTCGTTTTTTTTGCTTTTTTTTAAGCACAACGTAACTAGTCTTTGTTTTAAGGAAAATATGGCTGCGCTTTAATACTACTAAAGTTAATAGGATTAAGACATTGTTTTTATAGCGCTTTTAAAACGTCCTTATATGAGTAAATGTGCTACATTGAAAGTTAGGATTACAAGGATAGGGGATAGCGCAATGATAGAGACACTTTGGATGATAGAACCTTGGCATTGGTTGATATTGGGCTTTTTGCTATTGATTGTCGAGATGTTTGTTCCAACCTTTGCCAGCCTTTGGTTTGGCGCAGCTGCTATCATAGTTGCAGCGCTTTCATGGCTACTGCCTATTTCTGTCTCCGTGCAAATCATTATCTGGTTAGTACTCTCCGCTATATTCTTGCTGGCATGGTTTAAATTTATCAAACCTTTATCTGTAGATCGTACCGAAGCAGGACTCGGAGGTAGTGTGATCGTCGGTGAAACCGGTATGATTATTGTGCAACCGCAGCCAGATAGAGCAGGTATGGTACGTTTTAGTGTGCCTATTGTTGGTGCTGCTGAATGGATGTGCCGTACTCGAGGAGAGCAAGTGGCAGTCGGTGATCGAGTGGTAGTGACAGATATCGTTGGTAATGAGCTGATTGTGAGCAGTATGAAATCGCAGGCAGCGACTCATAAAAGTACACCCATATAATAATAAGGATGAATTATGGAAAGCTTTAGTATAGTGATGATAGTGTTGATTGCACTGGTAGTGTTTACTGTGTTCAAAGGGGTGCGAATCGTCCCGCAAGGTTATAAATGGGTCGTACAGCGCTTAGGTAAATATAGCCAAACTCTAGAACCTGGATTAAATCTTATTATTCCTTTTGTTGATCATGTCGCTTATAAAGTGACAACCAAAGATATCGTGCTTGATATTCCTTCACAAGAAGTGATCACCCGCGATAACGTGGTGATTATTGCGAACGCCGTTGCTTATATTAGTATTGTGCGCCCTGATAAAGCGGTCTATGGTATTGAAGATTATGAGTATGGTATCCGTAATCTTGTTCAGACCTCACTACGTTCAATCATCGGTGAGATGGATCTCGATAGTGCATTATCTAGCCGTGATGAAATCAAAACGAAGCTTAAACATGCCATCTCAGAAGATATTGCTGATTGGGGTATCACCCTAAAGACGGTGGAGATTCAAGATATTAACCCGTCGCAAACCATGCAAGCATCAATGGAAGAGCAAGCGGCAGCAGAGCGTCTACGCCGTGCAACAGTGACCCGTGCTGATGGTCAAAAGCAAGCCGCTATCTTAGAAGCAGACGGTCGTTTAGAAGCCTCACGCCGCGATGCTGAAGCGCAGGTGGTGCTAGCAAAAGGCTCAGAAGAATCTATTCGTCTGATCACGGCTGCGATGGGTACGGAAGAGATGCCGATTGTCTACTTATTGGGCGAGCAGTATATTAAAGCGATTCGTCAGCTCGCTGAGTCTGATAACTCAAAAATGGTGGTATTACCAGCTGACATTCTAAGTACAATAAAAGGGATGGTCGGTGATAAGCTTAAGGTTTAAAGCACTATCATTTAACCGAATGCTATCGCTATAACTTGTAAAAATAGCCAGTGAGTATATAACACGCTGGCTATTTTTTTGACTTTAATTTACTTCTCAATTCTTAATAGATTTTGAATAATAAAAATACTGACACAAAGAGAATAACAATGACTGAGCAAAAGCTAAATACTAAAATAATTGCAATAGAGGATTTCCCGCAAGGCAGCCCATTGCCTTATAGTGTGCTCGATACGACGCACATCAATGCCGCTTATCCTGAGCAAAAATTAGAGATTCGTGGAGGTGGCTACGGTTCAGATGCGGCGGCGCATCCAACCAATGCCAACCAATTCTATGTACTCACCGATCGCGGTCCCAATGCAGATTTTGACGGCATTGCTGGTAAAGGTAAGCAGTTTTTAGTGCCAGATTACACACCGTATATCGGGCTGTTTGAGTTGCAGGCTGATGGTAAAATTATCAAGATAAAAGAGATTGTGCTTAAAGATAGTAATGGCAATCCTATTTCTGGGTTACCCAATCCAAAAGCTTTTGGCGGCACTAACGAGGCGCCTTACGATATTGATGGTCAACCGATGACGGTCAATCCAAACTTACCGTTTGATGCGGTGAGCAATCCTATTAAAACTGATATCGATGGTTTAGACCCTGAAGGGCTGGTAGCACTCAAAGATGGGAGTTTTTGGGTCAGTGATGAATATGGTCCACATCTTGTCCATTATGATGCGAATGGAGTGGAGATAGCCCGTATCAATGCGTTTGCCACTGATGAGCGTAATAACATACTCATTAACGGTAAACGGCTTTTATTACCGGCAGAGTTTACCAAACGCCGAGCCAATCGCGGTATGGAAGCATTAACCATTACGCCAGACCAAAGCACGCTTGTGGGTATCATGGAATCCTCTATGGACAATCTTGATAAGTCAGGGCGTCTGTCTAGTTTGGTACGCATTATTACTATTCATTTAATCTCAGGGCAAATATAGTCACTGCACTACAAAAGAGTTATGTTTTGGATGTATATCATAAAACAATTTGGATAAGTCATTTTCCATCCAGCCTTGTCGTAGGAACTTCACTTGAGCCCACTTCTTCTCGATAGGATTTAGATCAGGGCTGTAGGGTGGTAGCCATAGAATACGATGGCCATGTCTGTTGAGTAGTTTTTGAATACGCCTATTTTTATGAAAGGCAGCGTTATCCATCACAATCACGCATTTTCTTTTAAGCTTTGGTATTAGTATG
>NZ_DATIRM010000181.1:0-6553 GCF_035469765.1 Psychrobacter sp. | reverse complement strand
GAGTATCGAGGCAACGCGTGTAAATGATGGCTCTCAACAAGACAGTACCGATCATCTGGTAGGGAGCCTGGGCTATGAGTCTGGTTGGTCTTGGGCGTTTGGCACGCCGAGCACTGGCACAGGCGAGATGCCACTGCAGCTTTGCTATACTTTTTTATCAGGCACGGCGCAAACTGGACGCGGTATCAATAAGGGCTTTCGTGTCGGTACAGGTGTGAACGCTGGTTGTCGTTATCAAATTAACAATCAGTTACGTGCGCAGGCTGAATTGCAACTGCCATATTGGTATCATGGCAGCAGCGACGACTCTAATGTGCGTGGTCACTATTGGCAGCCTATCTCGACTTTAGGTTTGCAATATGATATCGATAAAAAACAAGCATTACGTATCAATGCCAATTATGAATGGCAAGATCGTATCGACGCCAATGACGATGTACAGCTGTCGTATAGACGTTATTTTTAGTAGCTAACCGCACTTTAAGCGGCATATGAAAGGCAGGCAGAAGCTATGGTGGATATGCACAATATACTGATTATCGGTCAAGGTGACATTGGATTAGCAGTGACCAATAAGCTTGCTCAAGACGGTATTAACGTCACAGGACTGGCACGTCGTGAACGTCAAAATTACGCATTGAGCGATCATGCCAAATTTATGCAAGCAGATGCGTTGACGCTTAGCGCTGAGCAACTGCAAGACTTTACTCATATTGCTATCATCGTCACCCCTGATGAGTACTCAACCAATGGTTATCACAACAGCTATTTGGCGATTAACCAGCATTTAGCGGCGCTTGCTAACAAACTACCTACGCTCAAACGCATTGTTTTTATTTCTTCAACAGGAATTTATGGGCAAGATAATGGTGAATGGATTGATGAAGATACTACACCAATGTTGCCTAAACGCGAAGCATCACAGGTTATATTGCAAGCAGAGCAGGTACTGCAACAAGGTTTTGATGATAGAGCCATTATCATCCGCCCAAGTGGTATTTATGGACGCGAGCGCTTAATGCGTGTGCGTAAAGCCAAAGAGTCAGAGAAACAGCCGATAGCAGCTGGTGCGTGGACCAATCGCATTATGGACTCTGATTTGGTCAATATTGTTGTCAAGGTATTGACGATAGAGGAACCAAAGCCTATTTACATTGCAACCGATTATCTACCAGTGACTTCCTTTGCGCTGACCACTTGGCTATGTGAGCAACTGGGTGAAGCGCTGCCAACACGTGACGATAAAAATAGCGCCATGACCGGAAAGCGCCTACATAGCAATATTCCGTTAGCGTGGCTGACGTACCCTGATTGGCAAAGCGGTTATCAAGATATTTTGCTTCATCAAGATTGATAGAATCGCTATAGCACTTAAATACGTTTTCTAATATATTGTTCATGAGTGCTATTGTATAAAAGTACTTACTTAGGGAGATTTCATGACCCAGCCTTTTACTTCTGATGAGGGTTTATTCAGTGTTGATCTTGTGGCAGAGGGTCAGTTTGCAAACAATAATACGGCGCAATCAGCCGTTTTATTCAGTAGTGACCAGCCTGCGATTGTGCATCCTAATTTTGATCCGACGCAAGTGCCATTAGATCCTGCAAGACCGTTAACGGATATTCCAGAACCAGCGCGACGCTTAAATGGGCAGTTACGTCGATTATATGGCAATGCTGCCCGTTTTTATCAGCCTGATAAGGACAGCTTGTCAAAATGGTCGCTCATTGCTTCAGAGGCATTGGCAGAACATTTATCATTACTAAACGCTGCTAAATTGATAGCGCTCCCTGATAGTTTTTATCACAATCATAGCGAGCAGCCACTAATGTCGTCGTTAAATGAGATGGTTTTGCTAGATATGTCAGATATTCAACAAGCAATCCGGGCGTATCCAAGATTGAATCGTTATGGATTTTCAGAGGTTGAGAGCGGGGAGGTTGATAAAGATATTAATGCTAAAACCAAAGCGTCTGCTGCATTATCTCTGCGCACCCTGACCAAACGCTATAATCCTGATGAGCTTTTAAATAGTATATATGCTGATGACTGGCACGTAATATTGCAGCCGCAGCAGTTCGAGTTAGGCGAGGGTAGTTTAGCGACTGATACTATGGCGTGTAGCGTTGCTGTCCATGCTTTAAAGCAGTGCAGCCGCCGCAAAAGTATCAACCATAGTTATAGTGCCGCGCAAATTTGCCAACATATACGCAGCTATTTACTCAGTCAGAGTATTTGTGAGCCTGCTCAGCGACATGCCTATCGGCAAATTCAAATTTTTGCAGGGCATGTGATCATTGCCGCTCATCATTTGGGTTGGAATATTCAACTGAGTAGCGATGGTCACTGTTATTTCGACCTCTCATCACGTTGCGGTCTTTTGACCCGATATCCCAATATGCAAGATTATGATATCAATGGTTGGTCAAGTTAAGCGCCAACGCCTATAATGCGCGTCATCATAACTGTTTTTAATCTTTCTTTTTGTTCATAGGAATCCTCTAATGCCCCATGCCCAATACACTAACAATGCCCCATTTTCCTCTCATGCCTTTATTCAACTGGCTTTAGATAATCAAGTCTTAAAGTTTGGCGAGTTTGTCTTAAAGTCTGGTCGCATTAGCCCGTATTTTTTTAATGCAGGTCTGCTTGCATCAGGTGAGATGTTGTCGTTATTAGCGCGTGGTTATGCAGATGCTCTAGCTGAACAGATTGCGGCTACGAACGATGGTCAAGGTGCACAAGAATTGGTTATCTTTGGTGCCGCTTATAAGGGTATTCCCTTTGTGGCAGCAACCGCACAGGCTTTATGGCTATATCATGGCATCAATGCCAACTGGGGCTATAACCGTAAAGAAGCAAAAACGCACGGTGAAGGCGGTAATTTGGTCGGCGCTGATGTCAATGGCAAAGCCGTTTGGGTATTGGATGATGTCATTACCGCTGGTACAGCGATGCGTGAAGTGGTTGAGATTTTAGAACAAGCAGGCGCACATGTTGCTGGTATTATTGTGGCGCTTGACCGTAAGGAAAAAGGCTTAGCAGAGCGCTCGGCAATTCAGGAGCTGGCGGCAACTTTAAATGTGCCAGTGCGCGCCCTTGTTGATATTGATGATTTAATCAGCTATTTGGCAGAGACCGATAATCCGAACAAAGACGCAACCCAACTTGCAAAAATGCAGTATTATCGTGCCCATTATGGCGTATAGTTAATCGCAATTATTGCTATCTATATTTGCCTATATTGGCGTAATGATATGTGATTTTCGTGTATTTTATCTATTAATAACATCATGTAAATGAGTCTTCTTATGAGCTTAGAACAGCCAAAAAAATCTTTGAATATACTTGTAATTATGGATCCTATTGAGCAAGTTAATTATACAAAGGATACTAGCCTTGCCATGATGTGGTCGGCGCAAGATCGCGGTCACCGCCTTGGTTATTGCCAGATTTATGATTTATGGCTCGATCGTGGGCAGTTGATGGTCGATACGCAGTCTGTTACGGTCAAGCGTGATCCTGAAGATTTCTATACATTGGGTGAAAAAGAGACGAGCACAGTTAGCGATTATGATGTGATTTTGATGCGTAAAGATCCACCGTTTGATATGCGCTTTATTTATGCCACTTATATGCTTGACCATGCCAAAGCAGCAGGCGTATTGGTGGTCAATGACCCACAAGCCATTCGTGATTGTAATGAGAAATTGTTTGCGACGTGGTTTAGTGACTATATGAGCCCAACGATTGTGACCAGTAAACAGGCGCATATTCGTAAGTTTATCGATGAGCAGCAAGATGTTATTGTTAAGCCGTTAGATGGTATGGGCGGTACGGGTATATTCCGCCTGATTGCTGACAGTCCTAATATTGGCGTGACGCTTGAGATGTTAACGGAGCTTGAAACGCTGCCGATTATGGCGCAGCGTTACCTGCCAGAAATTAAAGAGGGCGATAAGCGTGTATTGATTGTTGATGGCACTGTGGTTGACTATACCTTGGCTCGTATTCCAACGAAAGGTGAAACCCGTGGGAATCTTGCCGCCGGTGGTAGCGGTGTGGCCATGCCGCTGACCGATATCGAACGTCAAGTAGCAGAAGTCGTTGCACCGATTGTCAAAGCAAAAGGTCTGATGTTCGTTGGTTTAGACCTAATCGGTGGACGCATTACGGAGATTAACGTGACCAGTCCGACCTGTGTGCGTGAGATTGATGACCAATGCGGTACAGACATTGCGACCGATTTTATCATCGCTATCGAGCGAAAACTGAAAATCTGATAGGTTGCTAAAATCGGTTACTGAGCTTGGTTGCCGATAGGAGCTGTAAGAATAGAGTAATGTAATACTTATCTACTGGCACAATGAGCAAAAATAGTTGTGCTAACATATATCGTTAAAATGTCAGGGAACTAGCGTTTTTATAACGATTTAGCGGTATTGATCAAAGCCAAGTCGCGATTACTCACGGCTTGGATTTTTGTTATTGGTCAGTCAGAAATGACTATATATCGGACCAAGATTTACACTATACTATGCGGGCTTTTAAACAGCTCTTATGACCCGATGATTAAGATAGCTATAGGACAGTAAGTCCTTCATATCAATACAAAAAAGATAGGCAGGCATCCAATGAAAACACCGCACATACTAATGATGGCTGCTGGTACTGGCGGGCATGTATTTCCAGCACTTGCAGTTAGTGAAGAACTGACTAAGCGCGGTGCGGTTATTCATTGGTTAGGCACACCAAATGGCATGGAGAATGGTCTGGTGGCACCGACTGGTTATCCTTTTCATGCGATTGAGATGCAAGGTTTGCGCGGTAAAGGAATTGGACGTCTGCTTAAGATGCCCGTGACCTTGCTGTCTGCGACTATGGCGGTTATCAAAATTATTCGTGGTAATAATATTGATATGGTTGTCGGCTTTGGTGGTTATGTTAGCGCACCCGGCGGAATTGCTGCGCGTCTGACCAAGACACCGCTTATTATCCATGAGCAAAATGCGATTGCCGGCATGAGTAACCGCTATTTGGCGAAGATGGCGACCAAAGTCTTGCAAGCATTTGAGAATACTTTTGGTAATAGTCAGCTTGATGCAAAACTTGAAACAGTCGGTAATCCAGTACGTAATGCGATTACTGGAGTCGCTGAACCTGTGGCACGTTATGATATAAATGACCACTCAGCATTAAAGCTGCTAGTGGTTGGCGGCTCACTTGGTGCACAAGTGCTAAATGAGACCGTGCCAAAAGCATTGGCATTGATAGAGAGTCCGTTTGAAGTGCGGCATCAATGTGGACGCAATAACGAAGCGGCTACGCAAGCGGCATATAATAGTGAGAATTTAAGTACGCATCAGTTTACCGTACAGCCCTTTATTGATGATATGGCAGCGGCTTATAACTGGGCAGATATTATTGTTTGCCGTGCTGGTGCCTTGACCGTTACTGAAATCCAAAATGTCGGTATTGCCGCGATTTTTGTACCATTGCCAAGTGCGGTTGATGACCATCAAACAGCGAATGCGCGGACATTGACGTTACATAAAGCAGCGATCTTATTACCGCAAAATGAATTGACGCCCAAACGCTTGAGCGAAGAGCTTGCAGCCCTTAATCGACGCGCTTGCTTAGAAATGGCAAAAAAAGGTCATGCGCTTGCCAATCGCCAAGCCTGCCAACACGTTGCTGATATTATCTGGCAAACTTTATAGATAAACAAATAAACGCCTGATATTTTTACCTCATTATATTTTATCCGTCTTATAAAAAGAGAAAACGCTATGCCTACCTCTGCTAAAGCTTTAACCAAACGTTTGATTGAAATACCAGAAATGCGCCGTATTCAGCATCTGCACTTTATCGGTATTGGTGGTTCAGGGATGTGTGGTATCGCTGAGGTCATGAATAACCAAGGCTATAAAGTAAGTGGTTCTGATATTGTTGAGAGCTTAGTGACCAAACGCTTGGCACAGATTGGTATTGATATTGCTATCGGTCATGATTCTAAAAATATTGCTAATGCGGATGTCATCGTCGTATCGTCTGCCATTGACCGTAGCAATCCTGAAGTAAAAGCAGCATTGGAAGCGCGTCTTCCTGTAGTTCGCCGTGCCGATATGCTTGGTGAGTTGATGCGTTATCGTCATGGTATCGCGGTTGCCGGTGCGCATGGTAAAACCACGACGACTAGTTTGTTGACTACTATGATGGCAGAAGGAAAGCTTGATCCTACTTATGTGATTGGCGGTAAGCTCAACGCTTCAGGTAAAAATGCTGCGCTTGGTAGCAGTCGTTTTTTAATTGCAGAAGCAGACGAATCTGATGCGTCATTCTTGTCATTACGTCCGATGGCAGCGATTGTCACCAATATCGATCAAGATCATATGGAAACCTATGGCAATAGTTTTGATAAATTAAAAGCAGCTTACATTCAGTTTTTACAAAATATGCCGTTTTATGGTTTGGCAGTGGTCTGCGGTGATGACCCTGAGCTCTATGCGATGATTGATGATATTGGACGTCCGGTATTGACCTTTGGTCTTG
>NZ_DATIRM010000180.1:0-11167 GCF_035469765.1 Psychrobacter sp. | reverse complement strand
GTTAGACGTTGACCACGTTGCAGCATCGTATCCACTGCAATATCGTTCATATCGGCAAGCTCTTTGGTTGAAACGCCATATTTACGTGCCAGTCCAATCAAGCTATCACCTGAGCCAACCGTATAGCTGACGGTGACTTTTGGTACTTTGATGGTTTGTCCACGCTGTAGCTGGGCATTGGTTGCCATATCATTAGTGGCAGCCAAATCTTCGACTGAAATACCAAAACGGCGTGCTAATGCAATCAAACCATCACCTGACTGAACCTTATAGCTCTCAGTATTACCAAGCTTTTTGCCACTAGCGGTTGGTGTTTCAGTCTTAGTAGCAGTGTCTTTACTAGCCGCAGTGCTAATTTTGCTAGTGTTAGCGGTGCTGCTAGTAGAAGTACTCACGCTGCCTTTAGCAGGAATGGTAATCGTGCGACCCAATATCAAATTCGCATTAGTCGTGAGATTGTTGGCTGCTGCCAAATCACTCAAACCAATATTGTAACGCTGGGCAACACCCGTCAATGTATCGCCTGATTTTACCTTATAGCTAACGGCTTCATCATTTAGCTTACGATCAACCAATTCTTTTGATACGGGCACTTTGATAGTTTGACCGCGTTGTAGGCGAGCTCTGGCATCGAAACTGCTATTTACCGCCGCAATATCTTCAGCACTAACGCCAATACTATTAGCAATACCAATCAAGGTATCGCCTGATTTCACTTTATAATTGGTTGTCGGCACAGATCTTGAACTGCTGGTCTTAGTAGGTGTACTACTAGCGGTGGTCGCAGGCGTAAAATCTACGCTAGTTGGCACTTTTAAGGTTTGTCCGACATATAGCGAATCTGTCGTTCCAATATTATTAAGGCTAGCCAATATCTCAGTCGTTATATTAATTTGGCGGGCAAGCGCAATCAAGCCATCACCCCCTTTGACTTTATAGTTTTTAGTCGCAGTCGATGACTTATTTGGTTTGGTCGATGGCGCAGCAGGTGTGCTGACTGGCGCTATCACTTTACCAGGGATAAGCCATAGTTTTTGACCTCTCAATAAGTCTGCACGGCTACTTAAATTATTATAGGTTGCCAGCTGAGTGACTGATAAACCAAAGCGATTAGCAGTACCGATGAGTGTATCACCGCCTTGTACCACATAACTATCTGGTTGGCTCGCACTTGTCGCACTGTTATTACTTATCGGCGTAATTGTTTTGGCATCATACAGATACAAAGTACTGCCAGATAGCAATTTAGCGTTGGCATCTATTTGGTTCCACTCTGTAATATCGCGCCAGTTTACACCAGAGCGACTGGCAATATTAGCTAAAGTATCGCCACGTTTGACCGTATAAGTAGTACGTGTACCTTGAGGTTTTGGTTTACTAACTGAGGTTTTTGGGAAGCTCAGTTTCTTCTCTTTTCCTGTGGCTTCTAAAACAGACTGCTGCGTCTGTACTGCCGATAGATTGATATTACCATCAGCGTTAATGACATTGGTTTCAGGCGTGTTAATGCGAATTTGAGTGGCAATAAAATCACGCTCCGCTTTACTTAGCGGCGGCTCTTGAATGATAGTATTGTTTTGAGTAATTTGCGCCGAGGTGGTCGGTAAGCTGTTGCTGCTCTTTAGCTCAGCATTGATTTTTTTGGTTTCTGCTGAGGTTAAAGGGGGTTCCGTACGTACTGAGGCACTGCCACTATAAACTGAGCTGCTGGTAGTTGATGACGATGGCGGAATATAGCTAGTAGTTTGCTGCGGCACACTGGCGCTTGCCGCATAATCAGCAAGACCTTTACCAGTAGAGGGCAATGAGGTGCTGCCGGTATAAGGCTTAGTGTTATAGCTTGGTGTCGTCGATCCAGAATAGCTTGGCGTAGTAGTGCTGCTTGTATTGTTAGACGCCAAGATGTTACTGCTACCATTGCCTCTCAAAGCGCTCAACCTAGCATCAGTAGTAAGACTAACATCATTAGGGATGATAATACGCTGCGGACCTGATGAGTCAATACGTGTTGAGGTCAACGCTGTATTTAGTCTTTCTAATTCGTCGTAGCTAACACCGGTTACTTGTGATACTTCGGCTAAGCTAACGCCATAATTAACTGGCACACTACGGAAATGTTGGCGGTTGGCGATAGCCGGTAAATAGACACCATATTGCTCAGGCTTAGCGACGATTTCGGCAACGGCCAAAAAGCGCGGCACATAATTCATGGTTTCAGTAGGTAATCTAAGTGACCAATAGTCGGTAGGTAAGCCTTGAGCTCTATTGGCATCAATGGCTTTTTGCACACGACCAGGACCGGCATTGTAAGCGGCTAAGGCCAGCTCCCAACTGCCAAACTGGTTATGCAGTGCGGTCAGAAAATCATAAGCGGCACGTGTTGACTCTATGACATCACGGCGACCATCGTAAGTGCTGCTTTGATTAAGACCGTAAATGCGACCTGTACTTGGAATAAACTGCCATAAACCTGCCGCCGCCGCGCTACTGGTACCACTTGGATCGTAGGAGCTCTCAATCACAGGTAGCAAGGCTAGTTCGGTGGGAATATTCCGACGTTCAGCTTCTCGTACTGTGTGATAAATATAGCGACTGGCACGTGCAGTTAAGCGGTTTAGATAGTCTTGTCTACTGGTAAACCAGCCTTTTTGTGCTTCAATACGCTGATTATAAACTGGCTGTCCACCGTTCATACGGTAACCTGCGCGCAGGCGATTCCACAAATCACCATATTGTTGAATGGCAAGCTTATTGCCTTCAACCATAGTCATATCGGTGGCTTCTAACAAGTCAGCAAGCTCATCCAAGCTCTCAGCATCCAAAAATGCGGTTGAATAGTCTGCATTACCCGCCGGCTGAACTTGGGTGATAGGACGTTTAGTAACCACAGCTGTGCTGCCAGTCGCACCCGTCTTCTTCACCGCTGATGTATTACTACAAGCACTGATAAGTAGAGTCGACACTGCAAGCGTCAGTGGTAAAGCGATAAATGAGCGATAGTTTGATGACACATTAGACATGATAGTAAACGTTTCCTAGCAACAAGAAGTTATAAAATAAAGTTGATTGACAGTATAGTACGCAATATCAAATAAAGACCAGCTCAATATAAAAGATAATGCCCAAAATCCAATTTGATTTATCTTTTGCGATCAAAGCTTATGATTGAGCGAGTTTATTTATTTATTTTTATTAATTAACTCACTAATTAATAGCTACTTGTGACACAGCGCGTAAAAGCACTGCGTTACCAGTAGATAAGGTCAGCGTAACCCTTGATGTGGTGACAAACGATACCTGCTGACCGTCTTTTACCCAACTCTCATTAGTTGTCACATTGGCTTTTGCTTGCCCACCGCTAATTACGACATTATCAACACTGATATCATAGCGATAGTTTGAAGTATTGTTCCAGCTACTTTGTAATAGCTTTAGATATGCTTCTTTATCTAGGCTCGTAGACTTACCCTTTCTTGACATTGAAATCAGTGCATCATCAGAAACCAAGCTCGCGACCTGATTGATATTTTGACTATTGGCAGATGCTTTCATAGCAGCAGCATAGTTCTGTACCAAGGCTTCCGTCATGGTTGCTGCTTGCGCACTGATACTCATCATACCAACAGTAGCAACGATTGCCGTTATACTAGCACTCTTTAGCAATAGAGCTAATAGCCCTTTTCCCCATAATTGTTTCATGATCTTCCTTAATGTTAACTCAGTCGACTTATGATGACTGAGCTACTAGCAAATTATAGAATACTGTTTATACCCGATGAATGTTATATTCATAAAAGCATCCTAACAAGAATCTTATATTAGATTTTTAGCCGCTTCTTGTTAGGATGCTTTTAGCCTATCATTTAATTCTCACAGTCATGTGACACCCTGTGTAATTATTGCGATAAACACAACAGGGCATCGACTCAGACAAACGACTTTATTTGATACAGAAAACCATAAACTATTACATTTATCCAACTTCAGCAGTCATTACTGACAAGTCTTTTACGGCTTATTGTCAGGCGTATAATCTTCATAGTGCTCATCATCGCTCAGCTTCATACCCAAGCGCTCAACACGTCTGTCCATCATTTGCCGCGCGAGTGCCTGCATATCTTCAACACGATCTATCTCATCAACAATTTCAAGACCTAAGAGTGTTTCGAACACATCTTCTAAAGTAACCAAACCTTTAACTTCGCCATACTCACCTACTGTAATAGCAATATGGATACGGTTTTTGAGCATGAGCTCAAGCAAATCAAACAACTTCATCTTTGAAAACACAAAGGTGATGTCTCGTTTAAATTGCGTCAACGGTTTATCGACTGCTTGATTCACTTTTGACAATAGCATATCTGTTTTTAACACAAAACCCGTGATATTATCCAAATCACCATCATAAATCGGTAGTCTTGAGAAGGTCAGCTTTGGGCGATCAACCAATAACTCTGCCACTGTTTTATTTTCTTCAAAAGCTAGCATAACCGAACGAGGCGTCATAATATCTTCAACTTTGATGGCACCAAATGCCAGTAAGTTACGGATAATACGTGACTCTAATGGGTCGATCTGTCCCGACTCTTCACCGATACTGGCAAGCGCTGCGAACTCACGGCGGCTAAATGCCTGCGGTTCTTTACCGCGTACTAGCAGTTTGGTGAATTTTTCTGATATCCAAATTAATGGATACAGCAGTAAAATAATACCTCGTACAAAATAAGCAACCATGCCACCTAATTGACGCCAGTATATAGTCCCGAGTGTTTTTGGCATGATTTCAGATAAAAATAAAATAGCCAATGTCATGACTGCAGAAAATAGTCCAAACCAAGCACTACCAAATACAATTGTCGCCTGTGCGCCAGCACCAATAGAGCCCAAGGTATGCGCCACTGTATTTAGCGTCAAAATAGCCGCCAAAGACTGATCGATATTATCAATCTTTAAGCTTTTTAGCATATTTGCTTTTTTTGGATTGGTTTCTTGAATATCAGCAATATATGACGGTGTCATACTGAGTAATGCTGCCTCTGCCAACGAACAAATAAATGAGATGCCAATCGCCACCAACACAAATAAGATGAGTAGTAATACGCTGCTTGTGCTTGGGTCCGCCAATGCTTCAGCAGCCCAAACGGTTTGCGGCGCCAACGTTATCCCAGACAACAACAGAAATGACTTGATACTCAATCGAGTATCGCCACGCATCGTCGGGGGAGGTTTGGCAGAGGCGTCTTTACGACAAGCACGCGAACGATGTAAACGGGGTACAGACATAAAAGAGGTAAACAAGTTAGGTAACCTAAACAAAGAAGTAGAAGGAAGTCACAATATATCATGAGCAGACGTCAGCAGATACAAAATAATAGCTGCTAGATGCTGAGCTTTTGATACATAAATGAGAAAATAGCGCTCACTACAGTCTATAAAATCTTATGATAAAGACTGAGGAGCGTTGGCTTTTGATAGTAGCATTGATGCGTTTATTTCACAATAAATCGCTTTATATTTCAATGAGGGCAATACATTCAATAGTAAAGCAGTCTTGATTGTTATTGCTTGCATAATATGGTCAAAACACCTTAAAAAGGCTACGATACTGCTGGTATATCAATATTACTTTTCACTGAATATAACTATTTAACACAGGGCTTGTTTTATAGGCTAATAGCTTCCATGTATTATAGGCAATTTAAAAAGGAAAATATTTGCGATAGTGTGCTATTAACTTGTATATAGGTTAAGAAAAACACCCCCAGCTTATGATTAACAGTTACCAAGTCTGGGATTTTTTGCTACTATGCGTCTAAATTTAATATTATCTATAATTTATTGAGAGAGATATGGAACAGTTCGGTCAGATTTTATTACCAGTTGCTTTTTTTGCGATTTTTTACTTCTTAGTGATTCGCCCACAATCAAAACGTACCAAAGAGCATCGCGCTATGGTAAGTGCTTTGACAGTCGGTAGTGAAATCATATTTGCCGGTGGTTTGATGGGTCGTATCAAACATCTAGAAGGCGATTATGCAGTGGTCAGCTTAAACAACAATACGGACATCAAAGTACAACGTGCTTCTGTTATTTCAGTATTGCCAGCTGGTACTATCGAAAGCGTATAATCGTCATTGACAGCTTTAATAATTGATAAATGCAATCGTTAAAAGTAGTCAGCACGATAATGACTGGCTATTACTGTATCAGTATCAATTAAGAGTTGTTATGATTATAAAATGACCGTACATTATTTACGGTCATTTTTGACTTTATGTTTTACTATCATCGCGGATGATCGCAGTGGTGCACTATCATGGATGCTATGGCAGCTTTATAAGCGCCTCACCATTGTTATCGCTAACTTCCCACCGGCTAACTTGTGACCTGCGTCGCCAGTAGTTTATCAACTTAAAGAAGTGATTATGCAATATCCCGCTTGGAAATACCTACTCATCACCGTCGTACTAATCATTGCCGGTCTATATGCTGCTCCTAACTTATATCCTGACGAACCTGCCGTACAGATCACCAGTGCCGCAGCAGGTACGCAGTTGTCTGATGGCATCTTGACCGAGTCGCAAGATTTGTTAAAAGAAGCGGGCTTGAACTACCATGATGGTACGTTTAAAGGCAACAGTGCGTTAGTACGTCTTGACAATCCAGTCGATCAGCTCAAAGCTCAAGAAGTATTAAGACAAAATTTGGGTGAAAACTATGTGGTTGCGCTGAACTTAGCGCAGACAACGCCACAGTGGTTGCGTGATATCGGCGCAAAGCCCATGAAACTTGGTCTTGATTTACGTGGTGGCGTACGTTTTGTGTTAGAAGTCGATATGGACAAGGCGCTCGAACAACGTCTAACCAGTGCCAGTCGTGATATTCGACGAGATCTAAGAGCTGAGCGTATTGCTGTTAAAGGTATCAAAAACGACAAGCGTAGCGTGGTATTGCATTTTTCTGATACAGACACTCGTAACCGTGCACAAAACGTTTTGCAAAGCTCGGTGGGTAACACCTTTGCCCTGCAATCTTCTATCGATGCGCAAGGTCCTGCCCTAATTTTATCGTATAACGATGCAACACTTGATGAAATCAACAGCTATGCGGTCAATCAAAATTTGACCACTCTGCGCAATCGTATTGCCGAGCTTGGGGTAACAGAAGCTTTGGTGCAATCACAAGGGGCTAGCCGTATCGTGGTTGAGCTACCTGGCGTACAAGATACTGCTGAGGCAAAACGTGTTCTTGGTCGTACTGCCAATCTTGAATTCCGTATGGTTGCTGAAGGTGCCGAAAATTATACGGGCGGTATTCCACCTGCCGGTACTGAAGCGTTCCCATTTGAAACCCTTGATGGTCCGCCAGTATTATTAGAGCGCCAAGCGATTGTCACTGGTGACAAGGTTACCAATGCTCAAACCGGTATTGATGAAAGCGGCTCACCTGAGGTTAGTATCACCTTAGATAGTGCTGGTGGTAAGCTAATGCAGAATGCTACCCGTACAGCGGTTGGCAAGCAAATGGCTGTATTGTTTATTGAAAATAAACAGCGCATCGCTTATCAAGAAGACCCAGCGACTGGCGAAACTGTTGAAGTTCGTACGCCATATGCTGAAACAAAAGTCATTAACCGTGCCAATATCCAAGCAGTCCTTGGCTCATCATTCCGTATTACCGGTCTTGATAGTAGTGCTGAAGCGGCTGAGCTTGCGCTGTTACTACGTTCAGGCGCATTAGCGGCACCGATGTATTTCGTTGAAGAGCGCACCATTGGTCCATCACTGGGTCAGGAAAATATCGATAAAGGGTTATTCTCTACGCAGGTTGGTTATTTATTAGTCTTTGCGTTTATGATTATCTTCTATCGCCTGTTTGGTGTGATTGCCAATATTGCCCTAGCAGTGAACGTTATTATCATCATCTCTATTATGTCAATCTTAGGCTCATCACTGACGCTACCTGGTATTGCTGGTATTGTATTGACCATTGGTATGGCGGTCGATGCCAACGTTCTGATTTTTGAGCGTATCCGCGAGGAGATAGCTAATGGAGTGAGACCGAAATCGGCTATCGTGGCAGGTTTTGATCGTGCCTATAGTAGTATTTTCGATGCCAATATCACAACCTTACTCGTCGCCTTTATCCTATTTGCGATTGGTACGGGTCCGATTAAAGGCTTTGCGATTACTTTAGCGATTGGTATTGTCAGCTCACTGTTTACCGCAATTTTGGTAACCCGTGCGTTGATACAAATTGCTTATGGTAAGCGTAAATCTATCAAACGTCTGAGCATCGGTTAGGAGAAAACTATGGCAATCGATAATAACAACCCTTTATAACAACAGAATAATCCTGAACCGAACGGCGCAACTAATGAAGCAAGTACGCGTCGCCGTAAAAAGCCGCGCCGTGATGGCAAAGGTAGCAATACCCAAACCAATAACGCCACTGCTAAGAAATCAGCTAGCAAAACTCAGCGTAGTGGCAAAAGCGCTGATAAAAACAGCCAATTACTCGCGACTGCTGCTATTGATCCCAATCTAGCGTTAGGGGACGCCGCTGACGATGCTGCTTCCTATGCCGAAGGCGGTATCAAAGCCGTTGGTGATCAGCGTATTATCCCTTTTATGAAGATAGAAAAGCCAATGGGTATTTTATCAATCATTTTGGTGATTGGTAGTATCATTGCGATTGCAGTCAATGGCTTAAACCTTGGTCTTGATTTTACCGGCGGCGTGTCAGCAGATGTGCGCTATGAGCAATCTGTCGAGCAAGGTGATGTCGTCAATGCGTTAGCGGATAATGGCTTTGATGATGCAGTCGTTCAGTATCTAGGCACCTCGCAAGAGCTGCTAATACGTTTGCCACCTCAATCTGATAACATTGATGGTCTTAACACCAGCTTGAGCGAAGCGTTAGTGCTACCTAATAACAATGTTGAAATCAGCAACGTTAACATTATCGGCAGTCAAGTGGGTAATGAGGTTTACCTAAGCTCAGTCATGTCGATTGTGCTCGCACTAGTGTGTATGCTGGGATATGTCGCCCTACGCTTCCAGTTCAAACTGGCACTTGGCGCAGTATTGTCCTTGTTTCATGATGCTATCGTGACAATCGGTGTCTTTGCCTTATTTGGCTTCCCATTCGACTTAACGGTACTAGCGGCTATCTTGGCATTGATTGGTTATTCATTGAACGATACCATCGTCGTTTATGACCGTATCCGTGAAAATTTCCGCCGTGTCCGTGGTATTAGTCCTCGTCAAACCATTGATTTGTCATTGACAGAGACCCTACGCCGTACGATTATGACTATCTCAACCGTACTATTAGTGGTATTAGCGATGCTATTCTTAGGCGGCGATGGCTTATTCTGGTTCTCAGCGGCACTGTTTATTGGTTTACTTGCTGGTACTTATTCATCTACCTATATTGCAAGCTCGATTCCTCTAGCAATGGGTCTGTCACGTGATGACTTTATCGTCAAAGTAAAACCTGAGTTTGAAGAAGAAATCGTGACTTTCAATGATCCAAAGATGTTTGAACAAGATTGATAATGGTACCCCTGCTCACTTAGTAAATTCTCTATTAAGTGAGTAGATAAGCATTATTATGACAAAAGCACCTAGATTCTAGGTGCTTTTGTCTATGTATGATAGTCAAAATCAAATCAATACCCAAAGCGTTTAGCGCTGCTATAAAGTTTTATTTTTAACACTATCTATGAGTATTCTTAATCTGCCTATCTAAGCGATTGTCTTATGTCATCTACCCTACCGCCAAGTGCTATGCCGCCCATTGATACTGGCTATGCGCGTATTATCGCTATTGCATTGCCAGTATTACTGGCAAATCTTGCCATGCCACTACAAAGCGTCATTGATACGGCGATTGTTGGCAATATGAATGACACGGCAAAACTTGCTGGTATTGGGCTTGCAGTACAACTGCTGTCATTATTGCTCGTCAGTTTTAACTTTTTGCAATATGCCTCATCTGGACTTTCGGCGCAAGCTCTAGGGCAGTTGGCTAATAAAAACACTGCTCATAGCGACACTCTAAAAAATAACTCTAGTCAGCAATCACCGCTGTTGTCCATCTTGCAGCGTGCTTTGGTGTTGGCATTTATGATTGGCGCGATTCTCCTACTGGCAAAACCTTGGCTCATTGATTTTGGTCTACAAGCGCTCTCCGCTAATCCTGATAGTGGCGCTGCAGCAAAGACCTATTTAGATGTGCGCTTTTGGGGTGTGATCGCTGAGTTGATGAACTTTGCTTTTATTGGCTGGTTTGCAGGTCAAGGCAAGACCCGCTATATGCTTTATCAACAAGGCTTTATAGCCGTGATTAATATCATCCTGACGCTATTTTTTGTCTTTGCGATGGATATGGGTTTGGTCGGTGTCGCCTTGGGTACAGTGATTGCCTTTTGGCTGGGTGTAGTATTGGCATTATGGTTAAGTCGTCTACATTTAAAAATCTCTTGGCAGGCGTTATTTACCGCTGACCCGCAGCATTTTAGTAAAGATAAAATGCTTAGGCTATTTTCTTTAAATAAAGATATTTTTATTCGTACGCTTATTTTAACCTTAAGCTTCGCTTGGATTACTCGCCTCTCTGCCCAAAGCGGCGACGTCATACTCGCTGCTAATGCTATTTTATTACAAGTATTGAGTATCTCAGCCTTTGCCCTTGACGGGGTGGCAGTCTCTGCTGAGACGTTAAGTGGACAAGCAGCAGGTCGACGAGATTGGTCACGCTTTCGCATTATTGTGAAGCGTACCGGCATCGTGAGCTACGGTCTTGCTATCCTGCTAAGTGCGATATGGTGGCTTGCCATGCCCACATATTTACAGTTTATGACCAATATCGAACCTGTTTTTACGCTCGCCTACGACTACCATTTATATGCCGTCTTGTTACCACTTGTCGGGGTTGGTGCTTACTGGTTAGATGGGATATTTTTTGGTTTAACAGCAGGTAGTATTATTCGCAATGCAGCCCTTATATTAGCGGCTATCTTTTTCCCATTGAGTTGGTTGCTTTATCAGCAGTGGGATATGACGGGCATCTGGCTAAGCGTATGGTGTTTATTATTATTAAGATTGATTATCCTTGGTGGATTTTTATATCGCGCCCATCAAACAGGCAGTTATGAGAAACT
>NZ_DATIRM010000179.1:0-14121 GCF_035469765.1 Psychrobacter sp. | reverse complement strand
TGGTTGTAGCTTGTGTTGCCCTAATTATTATGCGTCTTGGACATTGGACGAATCTGCAAAAAACCATTAACCGTGGTACTTATGATTCGATGTTGCCGATTTTTAACACCGCATCAGAAGTAGGTTATGGTGCCGTTATCGCCTCATTGGCAGGCTTTCTTCTCATTCGTGACAGCATCTTAAACCTAACGCCCGGCAACCCTTTGATCTCAGAAGCGGTCGCTATGACCACGCTAGCTGGTATTACAGGTTCGTCGTCTGGTGGTTTGAGTATCGCCCTATCGACCTTGGGTGAAGATTATCTAAGAATGGCAGTAGCTGCGGGTATTGATCCAGAACTGATGCACCGAGTGGCGGTGATGGCAGCAGGTGGTTTGGATACCTTGCCGCACAGTGGCGCGGTCATTACTTTGCTTGCGATTTGTGGTCTAACGCATAAACAGTCATACCTGAACTTAGCAATGGTCACTATGATTATTCCACTGCTTGCCGTAGTTGTGGTCATCACCTTAGGCACACTGTTTGGTTCATTCTAATTGGATTGAATCAGTGAAATATTTAATGGATTCAATTTAGAAACGAGCCAGCGCTACTGTTTTAAAGCGCTCATAAAAAACCCGCTACGCAAAAGTTTGGCGGGTTTTTTATGAGCGCTTTATAAGGATTTACTATGTTTGACCTTTACCATAAATATCAATGAATAAATTGCACTTATTATAACGCGCTACTGGTATGAATTTTTCTTGCTTGCTGTGCCTACGCAGACAGAGGCTGCGAATAATTAATACCAGTAGCGCTGTACTCATCTAAAAGTGAATCAACTATAGCGCTGATTGCCGTATTAATTGATAAGGAATATCACAAATTTAGCCGAATTACGGTATCATAGGCACACTTTTTCAATTTCTATTGATAATCAATCCGTTTATATAAAAATATAGGTGATTTTGTGCGTGAGATTCTAGTAACCAGTGCCCTGCCCTACGCCAATGGCGACATCCACTTGGGGCATCTTGTAGAATATATCCAAACTGACATTTGGGTGCGGTCGATGAAGGCCCAAGGTCATAAGGTGACTTATGTCTGCGCTGATGATGCTCATGGTACTGCCATCATGCTCAAAGCTGAAGACAATGACATCACGCCAGAGCAGCAAATCGCTAATGTACAAGCCGCGCATGAAGCGGATTTTGCTAAATTTTTGATTGATTTTGATAACTACCACTCAACTCACTCTGCCGAAAATAAAGCCTGCTCTGAGCTGATTTATCGTCGCCTAAGAGATGCAGGTCATATCTCTACTCGTGATGTTGAGCAGTTATTTGACCCTGAAAAACAGCTATTTTTAGCGGATCGTTTTGTTAAAGGTACCTGTCCTGAATGCGCCGCACCAGAACAATATGGTGATAACTGTGAAGTCTGCGGTACCACTTATGATGCGACAGAACTCAAAGATCCTTACTCTACATTATCAAATGCGACGCCTATTCTAAAAACCTCAAAGCATTATTTCTTTGATTTACCAGAGTTTGAGCAGTTTTTAAAAGATTGGACGCGCAGTGACAATCGCTTGCAAGTTTCAGTTGCCAATAAGCTGCAAGAATGGTTTGATGCCGGTTTGACCAGTTGGGATATCTCCCGCGATGCCCCCTACTTTGGCTTTCAAATCCCTGATACCCCAAGCGATGAGCCAGACAAATATTTTTATGTATGGTTAGACGCGCCTGTCGGCTACATGGCAAGCTTTAAAAACTTGTGTGAGAAACGTGCTGGTACAGATGAAGCGCTTGATTTTGACCATTACTGGATGCAAGAAAACGAACACAAAACTGAGGTTTATCATTTCATCGGTAAGGACATCGTTTACTTCCACGCGCTATTTTGGCCGGCAATGCTTGCTGGTAGCGAATTCCGTACACCGACTGGTGTTTTTGCCCATGGCTTTTTGATGGTCAATGGCGAAAAAATGAGTAAGTCACGCGGCACCTTTATTAAAGCGGATACTTATGCCCAATATCTGCATCCTGAATATCTGCGCTATTATTTTGCCAGTAAACTGTCTGATAAAGTCGAAGATATCAACCTAGATTTAGAAGACTTTATGCAAAAGGTCAACTCAGACCTCGTCGGTAAAGTAGTCAATATCGCCAGTCGCAGCGCAGGATTCTTGGTTAAAAAATATGACGGTATGCTATCAGAGACTTGCGTCGAATCAGAGTTATTAGAAGACATCACTAAAACTGGCGATGAGATTGCTGCCGCTTATGAAAACCGCGAGTTTTCTCGTGCGATGCGCCTAATCATGCAGTGCGCAGATAAAGCCAATGAATATATCGATGACAAAAAACCTTGGTCACTTGCCAAGCAAGAAGGCACTGAACAAGAAGTTCAAGACGTCTGCTCAGTGGCAATAAATATCTTCCGTCAATTGATGGTATATCTAGCGCCTGTTTTGCCTGAGTTGACTGCCAATGCTAAAGAATTCTTAAACATCGATAGTTTAAGCTTTGCTAGTCGCAATGAGTGGCTGCTTGGACATCAAATCAATAAGTTCAAACCTTTGATGCAACGTATTGAGGAAAAAGACATTGCAGCGATGGTTGAGGATTCTAAAGCCTCATTGGGCGTAACCGCGACACCAACTGCTACTCAAGACGCAAAACCAGCGGCTAAAAGTAAGCCGCCAGCAGCGAAAGATGTCGATGCAAGTGCAGAACAAGCAGACTATATCGGTATTGAAGACTTTGCCAAGGTTGAAATGAAAGTCGCTCACGTTATCGCTTGTAATCATGTTGAAGGCGCAGATAAATTGCTACAGTTCACCTTAGATGTCGGTGAAGCACAACCTCGCAACGTCTTTAGTGGAATTCGCAAATTTTATGAGCCTGAGCAATTGCTAGATAAAAAGGTCATTTGCGTGACCAATCTTGCCCCGCGTAAGATGAAATTTGGCATATCAGAAGGCATGATTCTGTCTTCAGGCGATCCAAAAACCCAGTTAACGGTGGTTACTTTACCGGACAACTGCGTGATTGGAGATTTGCTTGCCTAAAAACGTTAAACTAATTAAGTAATAATGAAAGAACAAAGCAAAAAAAACGGTCTATTTCGACCGTTTTTATGTTAAAAAGAATAGAAAGTAAGCTTGCTGTTTATCTATTCAAAATATCAATAATCTGCAACGTGTCATTAATCACCGTCACAATTTTATTTTCTGGTGTACGAATACGAACGTAGCGGTCATCATAACGGTCTAAAACTACCGAACGATCATAAACATCTCTATCAATATTGCCGACTACTCTGTAATCGTATTTATCAAGACCACGCTTAAATGAGGCATTAGAGTTAGCATGGTGATAAGCGTTAATGTTAGGCTGGGCTTTGCTGCTATCACCATTTTTAAATTTATATTTTTCCGACTGGTGCCGCTTGAGCTGTACTTGTGCATTCTTATCTTTACCGACATATGCAGATTTGCCCTTGCCATGATCATTACCATGACCTTCTTTTGCCATAGCAGGTAAGCAAATCAATGAGGTAGCTGTAATGCCAGCGATGGTTAATAACTTAAGATTAGCAATGTTCATAATGTTATCCTTAAAATATTCATTTGAAAAAGATTAAGTAGATGTTAGAGTCTGTTGAACATTCACCAATGTCAGCATAATAGTAATGTGAATTTTGGACTCACTATAATTCTCGTCTAAAAATTAGCTTACGTTAATTATGAAGTTAGTTCGTAATAGATGAGTTGCTAGCTTGTAAGCTTTTTAATTATAATGTTATCGAATAAAAAGATGTCCTAAGAGGTATCTTTTTTATAATTACATCTTTAAGATCAGGCATTACAACAATCGTTAGTGTATTTTCCAGTCACGCCTATGACGAACCCGCTTTAATTTCTTATTGCCATAAGTTACATTACTGTCATAATATGGATGTAATGATCAATGGATTGATTACTTCGATGTTAGCCCGTTATCTCAGCATTCACATAACATTGACTCGGGTAACCTGCAATTTCTAACCTACGAGCCACTATAAAATGACCTTTGCTACTACTTTACGCTTTAGCCTATTTGGTGCTGCTATGAGCGCTGCGCTTGGATTAGCAGCCTGCTCTAAGCCTGCAGATACTGCAACGACCACCGATGACAGTGCCACTACTGCTCAAAAACCTGCCAAAACCTTGGCAATTACTCAAATCGTTGAGCATCCCTCATTGGATGATATGCGTCGCGGTATTATTGATGAGTTGGCGGATAATGGTTATGTCGAAGGTCAAAATCTAACGGTTAATTTTCAAAGTGCGCAAGGAAATACGGCGACCGCAGGACAAATTGCTAAGCAATTCGTCGGCGACAATCCTGATGCCATCGTTGCCATCTCAACCCCATCGGCACAATCTATCGTTTCTGCAACCACGACCATACCAATTATATATACTGCCGTCTCAGACCCACTTGGTGCCAAACTTATCACAGCAGATGGCAAACCCTTTCAAAGCAATTTGACCGGACTGTCAAGCCAGTTGCCATTAGAGCCGCAGCTAGATTTGCTCCAAAAGATTAAGCCAGACCTTAAAACCATTGGCTATGTTTATAGTCCTGGTGAAGCCAACTCTGTATCACTACGTGAGGAGCTAAAAAAAGCACTACCGGCACGTGGCTTATCATTATTGGATATTCCAGCCAACCGTCCAACTGATATCGGCATGGCAACGCGTAGCCTACAGGGGCGCGCAGATATTATTTATACTTCATTTGACAATAATGTTGCCTCAGCATTTGAGGCCATGGCACAAGCTGCCAATGAGCTAAAACTGCCTATTGTTGCCTCTGATGAATTCAGTGTCCAACGCGGCGCAACTGCAGCACTTGGTGTCAATGATTATGACTTTGGTCGTACGACAGGTAAGATGGTCTATCGCATCTTAAATGGCGAGGCGGTCAATACCGTTAAGCCTGAAGTGATGAACGAATTGACGCTCTATGTCAGCCCTAAACATGCTAAAAAGCAAGGTGTAGTGCTGTCAGATGAGCTGCTAAAAAATGCTATTAATGTCGATGAAAAAGCAAAAACTGCTAGCAAATAATCGCTGGTAGATAAGAATGAATACGCAGTAGATAGCTTATAATTTATAACAAACACTGTTTATAACCGCAGTACGCAAGACCCTTTATTTATCTTTTATATAATGTACGGACACATTATTGTTTTCAGGAGTAAGACCCATGTTGTATCAGAATCGTTTTGCCAAAGCTCTTTTATGGGGCGGTGTTTGTACCGCTATTTTGACTGGTTGTAATCAGCCTGCTAAAGAAGGTACCGCGACTGATGGTACTGCGGGCGCTGATACCACAACGGAAATGAAAACGGTTGCTATCACTGCTATCGTTGAGCATCCAGCGCTTGATGCTGTACGTAAAGGGGTGATCGATGAGCTAAACGATGCTGGCTTTAAAGATGGCGAAAACCTGAAAGTTAACTTCCAAAGTGCCCAAGGCAATACCGCTACTGCCGGTCAGATTGCTAAGCAATTCGTCGCCGACAACTCAGATGTTATCATTGCTATTGGTACCCCATCTGCACAGTCAGTAGCTGCTGCAACCAGTAGTATTCCGTTAGTGTTTTCAGCAGTTACTGATCCAGTTGAAGCCAAACTGGTATCAAAGCTTGATGGTTCTGGCACCAACGTCACTGGTGGTTCTGATGCGCTTCCTTATGAGCCACAAATCGAATTGATGCGCCAAATTATTCCTAGTCTCAAAAACGTCGGCTACGTCTATAGCCCAGGTGAAGTTAACTCTACGATTATCCTAAAAAATCTAAAAGAAAAACTGACGCCACTTGGCATCAAAGTACATGAAGCCCCTGCTCAGCGTAGTACTGATATTGCGATGGCAGCACGCAGCCTAGAAGGTAAGGTCGATATGATCTATACCTCAACGGACAATAACGTTGTTTCAGCTTACGAGTCACTATACCAAGTCGCTAAAGAAAGTAAGATTCCACTAATTGCATCTGATACCAGCTCAGTTGAGCGCGGTGCCATTGCAGCAT
The DNA here is from genome assembly GCF_035469765.1 of Psychrobacter sp. Taxonomy (GTDB): domain Bacteria; phylum Pseudomonadota; class Gammaproteobacteria; order Pseudomonadales; family Moraxellaceae; genus Psychrobacter. The sequence continues at coordinate 8,055 of NZ_DATIRM010000179.1, read as the reverse complement.
TAGGCGTCAACTACTATGATCTTGGTCGTGAAACTGGCAAAATCGTCGTACGCATTTTAAATGGTGAAAAAGCAGGCGCAATTCCCGTATATACGCCAAAAGTTCTTGACTTATATGTCAGCCCAAAACATGCTAAAGAGCAAGGCATCACCTTACCGCAAGCCGTTATTGATAAAGCAAAAGAAGTGGTAGAATAACTGTCTTCTACATAATCAGTATAAAATAAACGGTAGACGATAATGTTGATTGCGCAAGCCATCATTATCGTCTACATTAGCCTTACCTTGCTATTTATTGGTACAAACAAAACCCAGCTATGTTTCAGTAGGCTGGGCTTGTTGTTTAAAGGCTTTCAATAAGCAAAGATTATGATCATTTATGACAGTGATCGGTTGCGCTTTACCCTAGCTGCAGATTATACAATCTGTTAAATTCACCGCCTAAGTGTTTGGCTTGTAGATGATGCTGCTGATATATGCCACTCGTCTCCAACTTATCGTTCGCCAAACACTTGGTTATGACTTACTGATCTCTTATGTCTTTAATTGCTTTTTTTGGTGCACTTGAAAGTGGTCTGATTTATGGCCTCGTGGCGCTTGGCGTCCTTATTTCATTTCGTACCCTCGACTTCCCTGATTTGACCGCTGACGGTAGTTTTCCATTAGGTGGTGCTGTCGCTGGTATCTCTATCATCGCTGGTGTCAATCCATGGCTTGCCTGCGCCTTTGGTATGCTAGCAGGGTCAATTGCCGGTATCGTCACTGCTTGGTTGCACGTTAAGCTTGGTATTTTGCAATTACTCGCCAGTATATTAGTGATGGTTGCACTCTATTCTATCAACCTACGTATTATGGGTGCGCCAAACTTGCCGCTGTTGGGTGAAACGACTGTCTTTAGTACCTTGGTCCATGATGGCAATGGCTATTGGATGCGCTGTCTGATCATTGGTATTGTCGTGCTATTGGCCATGTTATTTTTAAATTGGTTTTATAGTACCGAAGCCGGTCTATCTATGCGTGCAACAGGTTCTAACCTGCGTATGGCACAAGCGCAAGGCATCAATACCTCATGGATGACCATCATCGGTATGGCGATCTCTAACGGTTTAATTGCCTTAGCGGGCGCGCTATTTGTCCAAACCCAAGGGGGTGCTGATATCTCAATTGGTATCGGTACTATCGTTATTGGTTTGGCAGCGGTCATCATCGGTGAGACGATTATTCCCGCTAAGCGCATTTGGCTCATTACCTTTGCGGTGGTCGTCGGTGCAGTACTGTACAAGCTGTTTATTCAAGTGGCACTATCGAGCGATACACTACGTAGCATTGGCTTTGGTCCGCAAGATTTGAACTTGATTACGGCGCTACTCGTGGTATTGGCATTGGTATTGCCAAAAGCTAAAAATAAATTCTTAAGTCGTAAAGTTCGGGCTTAATGTCAATGTGCACCCATAAGGAATAATAATTATGATGCAAGCTACAGATTTGCGGTTGACCTTTAATCCTGGAACGCCCATTGAAAACCCTGCCCTACGTGGTATCGATCTGAATATCGCTGATGGTGAGTTTGTCACTGTCATCGGTACCAATGGTGCGGGTAAATCGACCTTTCTAAATGCGGTCAGTGGCACCACGCGTGTCGATAGCGGTTCAATCTTGTTAAATGGTATTGATGTCACCAAAAAGACCGCGCACCAGCGTGCTCATTGGGTGGCTCGTGTGTTTCAAGACCCAATGGCAGGAACTTGTGAGGCTCTGACCATCGAAGAAAATATGGCGCTGGCCTATAAGCGCGGTGGCAAACGTGGGCTCAAATTTGCTTTGAATCCCAATAACCGTGATTTATTTCGCGAAAAATTATCAGTATTAAAATTGGGGCTAGAAAATCGTTTGACTGACCGTATGGGTTTGTTATCTGGTGGTCAACGTCAAGCTGTTAGCCTATTGATGGCATCATTGCAACCTTCCAAAATTTTATTGCTTGATGAGCACACTGCTGCCCTCGACCCTAAGACTGCTGCCTTCGTTTTAGAATTAACTGATAAAATCGTGACTGATAATCAGCTTACTACCATGATGGTAACGCACTCGATGCAACAAGCGCTTGCTCATGGCACCAGAACCGTGATGCTACATCAGGGTCAAGTGGTATTAGATGTGGCTGGCGATAAACGTCAAGGCATGACTGTGCATGATTTACTCGATATGTTTGAGCAAACTCGTGGTGAAAAGGTTGATGATGACAGCTTGATCTTAAGCTAACGTCTAATTCCCATTTTTTTTAGTATAAATAAAAAAATGCCTGCTTAATAGTAGGCATTTTTTATGGGAGATGACGACAGTTAAGCATCGTAAATGCCGTCTTAAAATTCTATATTGAACCTCAAGCATCTAATATTACCAGCTTTTGAATCAATTCACTGATATGCTGCGCTTGCATCTTTTTCATCACTTGGGAGCGATGCACCTCAACCGTACGTATAGATACGTCCAAATGGTCAGCGATATTTTTATTCAGTTGGCCTTGCATCAGCTCATTGGCTACTTGCTTTTCTTTATCAGTTAATTGGGCATAGAGTGTACGGATATAGTAGAGCTTGGCACGTTTGAGAGTTAATGCTTGCGCACGCGTAAGCGCTTCTTCTAAGCGGCGACTATTGATGGGTTTTTCTAGATAATCTGCCGTACCGTTTTTGAGCATCGCGACTGCATCAGCAATTTCACCATTTCCTGTTAATGCTATCAATGCGATGGGGCTATCATGTTGATTGAGATGCACTTGTAGCGCTTGACCACTCATCTCTGGCATCATCAAATCACTTACTACGACTGCTGGGACATAAATATCTACTTGCTGCAAAAACGCTAAAGCACTGCCCCATATTTGAGTTGATAAGCCTAAGCTACTAATCAAAAAGGCGCATGAATGACGCACACTTTCTTCATCATCAATAATATGAATGACAAGCGGCTCATTTAAGTCGTTAGAAACAGACATACCCTACCTTATGACAAAAGAAGTTGGTAAATAAAATGACACTTGCGCGCCCTTTCTAGGCGTAAGTGGATAGCCACTAGCCGTTTGGTTTAGATGTCTCCTCAGATAAAGAGGCGGCTTTAAACGCTGCTGATAATGACGATTAAGGGCTTGAATATTAGCAAGCTCGTGCTCCACATCGACATTACCAATCGCCATTGTGCCATTAAGCGATTTACATAAGCGCTGGCATATCATCAGGCCAAGACCCAAGCCTTCTGACTTTGTCGATTGAAAGAAAGATGGCTGGTTTGAGCAAAAATGTGGCGTATCTTTTGTCTTATGGTGCAACAGCTGAGCCTCATCGAAACCACCTGCATCATCAGTAATGTGCAGTACCAGCTGATCGCATCCTTGATGCTGCTCTGTCTCACAGCGTAGCATGATGGTTGTCGCCCCCTGCTGCTGAGCATTAAGCATGCTATTAATCAGCAATTGATCTAAAAATAAGCTTGGTAATTGCAGTTGCTGATAGTCACTTGCCAACCAAAAACCCATCCCTGTGGCTCTCTCACCCAGCAGCAATATACAATGCTCATAAGTGGCAACAATATCGACGCTTACCTCATTTGGCTGTGAACGCCCTGCCCAATGCCTGATGTTTTTAATGACAGCGGCGACACGTTCCGTCTCTTTTACGATTTGTTCCAAAGCATTCTCGACATTTTTTTTCTCTATGACCGTTGTGGCTACTATATTATTTTGGCTACGAATTAACAGTCCTTGGGCATAGTTCTGAATGGTGGTAAGTGGCTGATTGATTTCATGGGCAATCGCGCCACTCATCTCACCAATGACCGCAAAACGTTCAGACTGCCGTAATTGCTGGTCATAATCACGAATAAGACGGTTTTGAGCAAGGATTTGTTGCCGGCGAAGCCATGCCAACCAACTCATCCAGCCATAGTTAATCGTTGATATTAATATAATAAAGATGATGATACTCATCCACCATCGATGTGATTTTATCCAATCAACGATATGGGTGCTCAACTGTTTCTGGGCAGGATGTTGCTGCATCTCATACAATATACGCTCAGCATCAGTGTTTGATTCAGGTGTTAGCCAGCGCAGCGCTGCGGCACTATGATTGATACGACCATCAGTATAAGCACTGTTATTGGCATTACTATCAGCATTGGTCTTGTCACGACTACTTTTCTGTCCTCCGGTAAATAAATACTGATTAATCTGCTCAGTTAACGCTATTGGCGCTTGACTGGTTGCCGCCAATGTCCAATTGGGATAAATCTTGGTCGAAGCGCGACAATTGGAATCCGTTGCGACTGGGTTGAGCAGACGATATTGCGACTGATTAATCTTACCTTGGGCGGCCATCTCTTCCATCAGGCATAATGGCGCGATCGCCGCATCTACTGCACCACTCGCCAGCGTACTTAGCGTCAGTTCAATAGGATAGCCGATAAACTGGGTTTCATAATCGCTAGGCTGCACGCCATTTTGTTGTAATAAATGGGCGACCAATAAATAACCACCAAAGGCATCGCTATCAACGGCGACTATTTTACGTTCCTTCAAGTCTCGCAATTGCTGAATATTGCTATCCACTTTGACCCACAAAGCACTGGCAATCTGCTCCATCGCCCTAGGTTCATTGATGACGTCATCAGCTGTAGCTTCCTTGCTTAGTGCCAGCTCGTTTTGCAGTTGCTTATATAGCTTGTATTGCTCATCAGTTTTAAAGTCCGCTTGTTTAACATCAGAGATTTTAAATTCATTTGAGTTTGCCGTTTGGGTATTCGCTTGCAAGGTCGCAAGCCAGCGCCATCCCATCGTATCCATTTTAATGAACTGTACTTGCGGACCTAGCACAAAGGCAAACTGCTGCGCTGCTATTTGTTCCTGCCAATTCTCAAGCGCTAGGGGCACTAGCACGACGGTGTCATCTGATAGCTGAGTATTAAGAGTATCAAGCCACGGCTGCCATCGCTGCTGAGCGACCGCCTCTCCTTGCGGCGCAAGCACACCCAAATAATAGGTTTGCGCATTTGCCTTGCTAATTGTTAATAGCACTAGTATGGCAATCACTAAGGCAAAAATAAGCGCCTTTAGTAAAGCACTCATTATTAGCTGATTTTTATACCACCGAAGTTGCATCAACAATAAAACCCTTAAAATTAATGTGGTTTTCCACAATATCACTATGTTTCGCTCCATCCTATACTGTATAGCAAGATTGTATCTTTTAATTAGCAACTCTTAAGTCAGCAATCTCTTATCGGAAGCGCTAATAATAAGATCAGTAACTATTTCATTAAGGAGGGCGTGCTTATGAAAAAGTGGCCATTAATTATACTTATTACCGCCGTCGTCGGACTGGCGATTGCATTTATTATTGCGCAACTATTACCGAATATGCGTACGACTAACAGTGACCTTGAGGTTAATATTACTGACCCTGCCTTAATCGAGCAAGGTGCCTATGTTGCACGTACTGCTGACTGTGTCGCTTGTCATACGACCCTCAACGGTGAAACCTATGCCGGTGGTCTACCTATGCTGACCCCGCTTGGTGCGATTTATTCAACCAATATCACACCAGACAAAGAAACAGGTATTGGTAATTATACTTTTAACGACTTCAAAAATGCGGTCAAGCACGGCGTCCGTAGTGACAATAGCGCACTATATCCTGCTATGCCCTATCCGTCTTATCAAATCATGCCTGACGATGACATAGCGGCCATGTATGCTTTCTTTATGTCAGATGTCAAAGCGGTGAATGAGCCTAATATAAAAAGCGAGCTACCACCGATTGCAAACTGGCGCTGGCCGCTGGCTTATTGGCAAGTATTGTTTGATCGTAAGCGCAACTTTGTCCCTGAGACTGATGACGCAGTTTTAGCACGTGGTCAATACCTCATTGAAGGTCCTGGACATTGTGGCTCTTGTCATACTGGACGTGGTATTGGATTCCAAGAAATCGCCTTAACCAATGCAGATTCTGAAGAATATTTAAGCGGTGCTATTATCGATGGCTGGCGCGCAAAAAGTATCCGTGGCGAGTATCGCGGTCTAGGTAATTGGACAATCTCTGAGCTCAATAATTTCTTTAAAACCGGTCGTACCGATACGACTGCCGCCTTTGGCGCGATGGCTGAAGTGGTCGAACACAGCACCCAATATATGACAGATGCTGACTTGAATGCCATGTCATCGTACCTAAAAACACTGACGCCTGCACCTAATAAAGAAGTGACGCTGCCAGTGAAAAAAGACGTCACGACGCAAAAACTATTGGACGGTAATTATGACTCACGTGGCGCGCTATTATATGTAGAGTACTGCACCGTGTGTCATCGCGCTGATGGTAAAGGGGTTCCGCGCATCTTCCCAGCACTCGATGGCAATAGTGCAGTTTATGCTCGTGAAGCTGACTCTGTGCTACAAATCACTCTAGGTGGTGGTCGTATGCCTGAGACACCACATGACCGTATGGCTTTTACCATGCCTGAGTTTAGCAATCTAGCCGATGCTGATATCGCAGAATTGGTCAACTATGTGCGTAACAGCTGGACCAACCAAGCACCCGAAATCACAGTCAGCGATGTGGTGAAAATGCGGGCATTCCTTGCCAAAAAACCAAAAACAGGCACTGATATTGCTCCAGACTTGAGTCTAGATGCTGCAGTAAAAGGAGAAAAATAATGCAAAATCACACACACAACGTGTTCAATGTTGCAGGCATGGCCTCTCACAGATTCTCTAGAGCAGTGCTTACCGCAGCAGTGGCTGCTATTAGCATGCTTGGCTGCTCCCAACCTGAACCTATCAAGCAAAACGCGCCCGAATACGGTTTGGTCACTACTGATGATGCTAATGAAGACATCGGAACTTATGTGTTGCCACAAGATACATCTATTGCAGATGAACCCAATGCTGAACAAATCATTTATGGCAAACGCTTATTGAATGAAACTAAACGCCTGCTACCAGACAATGTTGGCGCCAGCATGAACTGTAACAGCTGCCATATCGCCCAAGGTAAAATCCCCCTTGGCGACCCGTATATCAACAGTCATAACTTCTACCCTCGCGTAATGCCGAGAGCTGGTAAAGAAGTGGATTTGACCATGCGTATCAATGGCTGCTTCCAGCGCTCTATGAATGGCAAGCCATTGAAGCCTGAGTCAGATGAGATGCTCGCGATGTTAGCCTATATGAAATGGCTATCGCAAAACACACCCAAAAATCAAAAAGTGAATATCGATAATGCCGGTAAAGTAGACGAGTCGCTAATACCTGACCCTGTACAAGGTGAAAAAATCTACCATGCTCAGTGTGCGACCTGTCACGGTGACAATGGCGAAGGCATCAAAGACAGTCGCGGCGATATCGTCTTTCCACCGCTATGGGGTGATGAATCCTTTAATATTGGTGCTGGTATGGCACGTACTTACAAGGCTGCCGCCTTTGTGAAATACAATATGCCCATGGGCATTCAAACGAAAGGCTTATGGGGCCATGGTAACGTCTTAAGCGATCAAGACGCCATCGATGTCGCAGAATTCTTTACCCATCAACCACGTCCTGATTTTGCTAAGAAAGATGGTGATTGGCCGACAGTGCCAAAACCGAAAGATGCACGCTATTGAACATTGCCATATGAGGCAACTGGCTGTAGCTAACTCACTTTAAAAAAACCTCGAACGCATAATCTGCTTGAACTGACCCCCATAAGTTGTGTCCAACTTATGGGGGTCGGTTCACTTCTTGAACGATGAGGAGGTTTTTTAATCAGGGTTTGATAAATTCTTAATAACTGTCTTTTGATTTAACCACTGTTTTATAAATATGTAGTCATCTATTAAACAGTGGTTAAATTAGCCCCATAGCGCGTAATATTGCTGCGCCAATTGCCATACCAAACATACCAACTACTGTAGTAAATGCCAAAATATTGGCTGCTAAAATATCATTACCACCCATCGCTTTTGCCATCACATAGCTTGCTGCTGCCGTTGGTGAGGCAACCATCAAAAACAGTACGCCCATATG
>NZ_DATIRM010000178.1:0-4894 GCF_035469765.1 Psychrobacter sp. | reverse complement strand
TATTGGCACTGATACGAGGTTTATTTGATGCCGTTGGTTTTTCTGCAACGGTATTCGTATCGATGTCGGCGCTGCTGCTTGCATTGTTGTCAGGTTTGATAGCAGGCTTAGCTGCTGCTTTTTGTGACGTGCGTAGATTGGCTTTGCTATCCGCTTCTACTTCAATAGCGCGTAGCTCAACTGCCATTCTATCCAATACAGCATTGATCAGTTTGTGCGCATCGGTCGCGCCAAAGTGATTGTTCAGCTTCATCGCTTCATCAAGCACGACTTTATAAGGAATCTCTAAGCGATTCTGTAGCTCATAAGCGCCAACCAAAAGAATGGCGTGTTCAACCGTATCGAGTTTATTGATTTCACGATCTAGGTGCTGACTAATAAGCGCATCTAGAGCATCAATCTGTTCTGGGATATCACGCATCATTTCGTGATAGTAGCCGATATGTACGGTATGCATGGCATTGGTCGCACGTGTACGGGCAGCGATATCATGTGGCGCATTAGCCTTCCAGCCAAGTTTGCCATCGACATCAAAACGGCGGTCAGTAACCAGCCATTCGTATAGACCTTGCATAGCAAAGCGGCGTGCCTTACGGATAGCCGTGTGACTGGTCTTATAAGAAGACTCACTCATATCAAAGGTTTGATCACCCGCACTGCTGCTCGCGATGCGCGTGGCTTCAGCTTGTTTATCATTGATTTGTGCGGTTTGTGCAGCGCTAATAGCGCGCTTGAGTTGGTCAGTCATAAGGGGTCTATACCTAGTTTTTGAGATAATAAGTTTAAAAATAAGATGTTAAATAGTAGTCGGCTGGCAATGTTTACCAGTCAGTCTTGGAGATGGATGTTCGGTACTCATTTAAAATGTTAATACTATTGTTAAGTGCTGAGGGCTATCGTTATAACCATAGCCCCGTTTCAAACCATAAATAATATTTTTATGCTAATAAGTGCGGTTAGCCGTGAGGGCAATTAAGCCTCATCAGTGCTATCATCAATATCTAGCTGTGATAGTACGGCAATCATCTCTAATACAACCATCGCCGCTTCTGAACCTTTATTACCGGCTTTAGTACCAGCACGCTCAATCGCTTGCTCAATGCTGTCAGTGGTCAATACGCCATTTGCTACCGGAATATTATAGTCAGTAGCAACACTGCTTAAACCTTTAGCTGATTCACTGGCGACAAAGTCAAAATGCGGCGTGCTACCACGGATAATGGCACCCAAAGCAATAATCGCGTCAAAGCGATCAGATTCAGCAGCGCGCTGGGCAACCAATGGCAACTCAAACGCACCCGGCACACGAATCACGGTGATGTTGCTGCCCAATACGCCATGACGAAGCAACGCATCAATCGCGCCATCAACCAATGACTCAACGACAAAACCATTAAAACGACCGACGACGATACCGATACGTACGTCTTCGTTTTGATGTAAGTTACCATCGATATGGGTCACGTCATTGCGTTGCTGTTGTAAATTTGACATAAAAAATCCTTTGCCGAATTGGCTATTAATAGAAGTATAGGAATCTAAATATATTGCTAGGTTCAAACAGCGTATTTATTTGACTAATTATCAGATAAATAGGCTGTTAAATAAACGAAAACCAAATGATAATAAGCAGTTAGCGCTATGATAACATTTTTTGCTGCTACATTTGTATTTTACCAACGTCTTACAAACGCATTTGTATCCCTTGCGCTGCCATATATGCTTTGGCTTCTTGAACGGTATACTCACCAAAGTGAAAAATGCTGGCAGCAAGGACGGCATCGACGCCGCCTTCTAATACGCCTTCGGCTAAATGCTGTAAATTACCGACGCCGCCTGAAGCAATGACCGGTACATTTACACGGCTGGTAATTTGCTTCATCAATGCCAAGTCATAGCCTTTTTTAGTGCCATCGCCATCCATAGAAGTCACCAATAGTTCACCGGCGCCAAGTTCAGCCATTTTGCTTGCCCAAGCGACCGCATCAATGCCCGTTGGTTTGCGACCGCCGTGGGTAAATATTTCCCAGCGTGGCATGATAATGCCATCAACCTCAATATCAGCAACACGCTTGGCATCAATCGCCACAACGATACATTGATTGCCAAATTTCTGCGCCGCTTCACCGACAAACTCAGGGGTAAATACCGCAGCAGAATTGATCGCCACTTTATCGGCACCTGCATTGAGTAAATTACGAATATCGGCAATCTTACGCACACCACCACCGACGGTTAACGGCACAAATACTGTTTCAGCCATGCGTTCAACCGTATGATACGTCGTATCGCGCTCATCGTTGGTCGCAGTAATGTCCAAAAAAGTAATCTCATCGGCGCCTTGTTCATTGTAGCGTTTCGCTACTTCAACAGGGTCGCCCGCGTCTTTAATGTCGACAAATTGTACGCCTTTAACCACACGACCATTATCAACGTCCAAACAAGGGATGATACGCTTTGCTAACATAGGGTCTTTCACCTTATAATCAATTCATTCTATAAGCACTAGTCTAGCAAAATCACCGCCATCTCAGGCAGGTTTTCGCAAGATTAATGTGCTTTTAACCAAAGTTTATTTATAAGCGCTGCCATTGCACTTAGTATCGCCTATATTTATCCTAACTACCTTCTTTTAATTGCCATAAGTGAGATGTCATGTCCGTCTATACCCAGTTAACCGATGACCAATTTGCTACCTTTTGCCAACGTTTTGGCGTGTCATTCGCGCGTGCCATTCCGATTACCCAAGGTATCAAAAACTCTAACTGGTTTATTCAGACGACTGATGATGTAGATGGCGCGCACTCTTATGTGTTTACCTTGTTTGAAGAGCGTCCACCAGAAGATATCGAAAAAATGGCGGTTATCCTTAATCAATTGGATGGTAAATTACCGGTAGCGGCGCCGTTATCATTGGTAGATAGCGCAGAGAAAGGCTATGTCATACGTTATGATAATAAAGCTATTACGTTAGTACCCTGTTTGGCAGGCTCGCATCCACAACAGACCACGCAAGCGATGTGTCATGAAATTGGCGCTGCTTTAGCAATGTTGCATGAAACTTTGCAAGCATTACAGCCAAGTGAGCAATACGGCGTACCGTTATACCCATGGAGCGATGTGCGCGACCGTGAAAGCCAGTTTATGCCAAGCGACGAAGCCAAACTGATGAGCGATATTTGGCAGTCTTATACGAATTTGCCGCTTGCTACTTTGCCAAAAGGCTTATGCCATTTAGATATGTTTGCCGATAATACCTTATGGAACCTGCAAAAAGGTGAAGAGCGTCTGACAGGTTTATTAGATTTTACCGAAGTCAGCGTCGAGCATTATGTGATGGATATTGCCATTACTATTAATGATTTTTGCACCACGTGGGGCGATGCTGAGCAAGGCGAATCGGTAAACTTTGACCGCAGTAAAATGGCGGCTTTTTTACAAGGCTATGAGTCAAAACGCCCGCTTGGCGAGGATGAAAAACGTGCCTTACCAGTGATGCTAGCAAAAGCGGCGGTTATATTTTGGCTACTACGTCTCAACGTCATTCATTATAACCGTACCGAAGGGCGTACCGGCGATAACATCATGGTCAAAAACCCTGATTTGATGAAGCGTCTAGCCGCGTATCATTGGTCACATGTTGAAAGGGCGCAAAATACGGTATTTGTTTTAATAGCTAATCATATTGATAATAAAACCGAAAAACCGCTAATCGGTGTTTTTAGCAATATTACTCAAGCTGAACAAGCACGTGATAGTTTAAGCAATAGCAGTGATTTTGTTATTAAAGAATATACGCTCGATCAATTAGCATAAATTTTTTTCGACTAATTCTATATAAAACCATAAAGGCTACCTCATGACCGATCAAGTTGATAACTGGCACAAATTGGCACGTTACGATACCAATATCCAAGGTGAGCTGCATGCCAACTTGCTGCGTAACAATGGAATTACAGTGTCTCTACAACCTTTAAGTGCCATGCCCGGTATGAATTCAGGGATTGTGCTATGGATACAAGATACCGATTTGGCACACGCTCAGCGCATTTTGGATAGTATTGATAAGGACGCGGCAAGCTTGCCTGAACCAGACGATGATAACGGCGGTACTCTATAAATGTGTCAACTTTTAGGTATGAACTGTAATACCCCAACCGATATTGGTTTTAGCTTTGCAGGGTTTCGTCGTCGTGGTGGTATGACAGACAGTCATGAAGATGGCTTTGGCATTGCATTTTTTGAGCGTAGCGACTGCTCGAATAATGACAGCTCGAATAGTGAAAAGTCGCACAATGCCTCGACTGGTCTGCGCCTATTTCATGATAATAAACCAAGCCATTTATCGCCAGTTGCTGATTTAGTTAATAATTATCCGATTAAAGCCATGAATGTCATTGCTCATATTCGTAAAGCCACTCAAGGGCAAAATTGTTTGGCAAATACCCATCCTTTTGTCCGTGAAGTGTGGGGCGAGCAGTGGGTATTTGCGCATAATGGGCAAATGAATAGCGAATTTATTAAGCGCTGCCAGCGCTTGCAAGACAATGGTAACGCTACGCATTGCCAACCAGTCGGCACAACCGATTCTGAAATGGCGTTCTGCTATCTGGTTAATCGCCTGAAAAGCAGCTTTAAAACCCGTCCTGATGACCAAACACTATTTAACTTTTTGACGACTCAATGTCGTTATTTATCCGCTAACGGTTTGTTTAATTGCTTGATATCAAATGGTCGGTGGCAATTGGCTTATGCAGGCAGTTTACTATTTTATCTCACGCGTAAAGCGCCATTTGGTGAAGCGAAATTAGCAGATGATGATTTGGCGATTAACTTTGGTGACGTCACTACTGATAAAGATAAAGTGACTATCTTAGTGACTGTGCCATTGACT
>NZ_DATIRM010000177.1:0-3015 GCF_035469765.1 Psychrobacter sp. | reverse complement strand
CAGCCATAAGAAATAAAAGAACAAGGTATTAACACAATCTAGCCGCCACTCTTTATGTTTTTGTTCAACCCAACGATGGAATACATCGCTATTTACACTGCGATCATAGAGTCCAATAGCGAACAGCTGGCTATTGTAAATAGCGCCTATCGCATTGGTTTGTTTTTTAAGCTGCCAGTTGTATTGTCCAAAGCATTTTTTACCTCTATTAGAATAACCGTAGGGTCTATTATCATGAGATTTCAAACCACTTTCATCAAGATAGATAATTGGCTTATCATCAAACTTAAGTTGCGCTAACTTTTCAAGAAATATAAGACCTTTCTCTTCATCCGCTTTTGGATGAGTTAAGCTCTTTTTTTTGAGTGATGCATATTCGTTTTAAAGCGATGCCTATACCTCTTTGAGTGCAGTTAAAACGCCGAGCTCGTTCGTGCTGATAATCATCAGGATAAGCTTCTACATCAGCTCTCAGTAAATCATCGTCTATCTTTGTCGGGGTAAATTGACGTCTTTTACGCTCAGGAAATGTTTTCCAACGCTGAATAGTGTTGGTGCTAATTTGATACTCCTCTGCAAGTTGTCGAATGCTATAGCCTTCTTCAAGCTTATTGAGTATCAGTTGTCGGTAATCTTTTGAGTATGCCATATTATATACTGTAGCGGATTTATGTTTCTTTTACTATATAGGAGAAAGCTGATGAATATTGATACTTAATCAGTAGACCAAAGCGTGTCCGCGATGACAGATATACTGGCAGAATACTTACGTCCCGAAGAGGTGCAGCTACCGTCAATTACGCCGCGCTCATAAGCAATCACAAACGACAGAAATTGCGCCAGTTGTTTGAAAATTAATCAATAAGATTGATTGAACAAATAAAAACGGACAATTCAATATAATGTTGAATCGTCCGTTTTTTTAAGATTAAAACCAATCTGTTGAAAGAGGGCTTTAATCTAAATGCTGTTTGAAACCGCGCTGCTTATCACGTTCCCAATCACGGTCTTTAAGCGTTTTGCGTTTGTCATGCTGTTTCTTACCGAGTGCTAAACCAATTTGGCATTTCACCAGTGAGTTTTTCCAATAACAGGATAACGGCACGCAGGCATAGCCCTTTTGATTGACTGCGCCAAATAATTTTTCGATTTCGCGGCGATTGAGCAAGAGCTTACGCGTACGGATACTATCGGGGCTCACGTGCGTCGAGCTAGATAGTAGCGGCTGAATATGTGCGCCAAATAGAAATGCCTCATTATTACGAAAAATAATATAAGCTTCCGTAATGGTCATTTTACCAGCACGAATGGCTTTGACTTCCCAACCTTGTAATGACAGTCCTGCCTCAAATGTCTCTTCAATAAAGTACTCATGACGAGCCTTTTTATTGGCACAAATTTGATTTTCCGGTTTTTTTGATTTTTTTGACATAATGTCTCCATAAGGACTGCTTAAATATATCTTGTCCCTATTTTTCTAGTCGTGCTAATTCCTCATCCTAACCCTTAAATGCGAGTTATTTTTTATAAATGCTAAAACGGATGAGTCGAACTGACTATTGTAACAAAGCCACCGCTGCAAATGTAGCTGCACTATTAGGACAAATGTAGTAGATAAGTATTAAATTTGAGTAAAATTTGCTAGCATATGGGTCATTATTATTAATCATATTAGCCCTGTTATGAGCCTTTCTGCTACTTCCTCAAAACTGCATACTAAGATTTTATATCCTGGCACCTTTGATCCCATTACCAATGGTCATGTCGATTTGGTTAAACGGGCGACGAAACTGTTTGATGAGGTGGTCATCGCTGTCGCCTCAGGACATCATAAAAAGCCATTGTTTGACTTTGAAGAGCGTGTTGCCTTGGTCGAAACGGTATTTGCTGATTTACCGCAAGTTTCGGTGATTGGCTTTGAAGGTTTGTTGGTCGATTTTATGCGCGAAAAAAACGCCACTGCGGTACTACGTGGTCTGCGTGCTATGTCAGACTTTGAATATGAGTTTCAATTGGCGAATATGAACCGTGAGCTTGATGAGAATTTTGAAGCGGTATTCTTAACCCCGTCACAAAACTACTCTTTTATCTCATCAACGATGATTCGTGAAATTGCCAGACTTGGCGGTGATGTGACCAAATTTGTGCCACCATGCGTCTCAGAAGCCTTTATACAAAAACTCAGTCGCTAATCTTCAGTTAAGCGTTTACTAAGTAAACGTTAAATATTGATCGAATATACAATGTTGAGTTTGATAGTAGACTACGAACGTACTCATTTATTATCAGCTGCTAGCAAATAAGGAGCAGTTTATGGCGTTATTAATTACGGACGAATGCATCAATTGTGATGTGTGCGAGCCTGCTTGCCCAAACGAAGCCATCTCAGAAGGCGATGATATTTATGTCATTGACCCTGATTTATGTACCGAATGCGTCGGTCACTTTGATGAGCCGCAATGCGTGGTCATCTGTCCCGTTGATTGCATTCCTCATGACCCAAACCACGTCGAAACTGAGAGCGATTTGATGTCAAAATACAAGCGCATTACTGGTAAGTAAAATATGACAACTGCATCAACCAACGAATTTGACCAGCAACATCTCTGGCATCCCTATGCCAGCTTGCCACCCAGTTATCCTAATATGGTGATTGACCATGCCGAAGGTATCTATATCGTCACTGAAGATGGTACACGTCTTATTGACGGTATGTCGTCATGGTGGGCGAGTGTACACGGTTATAATCATCCTAAGTTGAATGCAGCGGTGATTAAACAATTGGGCAAAATGGCGCACGTGATGTTTGGTGGTCTGACCCATCAGCCAGCGATAGATCTGGGTAGAAAGCTGCTTTCTATTGTGCCTACTGGTCTCGATGCGATATTTTATGCCGATAGTGGCAGCATCGCGGTAGAAGTAGCACTAAAAATGGCATTGCAATATCAAATTGCTGCCAAGTGCCCAACCAAGCAGCAGTTTGCTTCGACCCATTCAGGTTATTATGGTGATACA
>NZ_DATIRM010000176.1:0-2802 GCF_035469765.1 Psychrobacter sp. | reverse complement strand
GATGGGTTTGAAAGGGATTTTGGTCAACACCGTTATCCATCAAGTCAAACGCTTAGTACCTAAGTATAATTTAAATGACCCTAAGTATAACGTCACCAAATTCCCTGACGTCCTGAAAAAAGGCAAAACCTTACCTTTTCAAGCACCTAAAACCTCCTTACAACAAAAAGCAATTTTGCAATATACGGGTGGTACAACCGGTCTATCTAAGGGCGCGGTGCTTACTCAGCGCAACGTCGTAGCCGCTGCAATGCAATCAGAAGCATGGTACCGCCCTATCACTTCAGAGATTAATGAAGTATATATTAATATGGTAATGGCACTGCCGCTATATCATATTTTCGCCTTTATGCTTAGCCTACTTGGCATGCGCTCAGGGTATACTTTTATTTTGGTGCCAAACCCACGTGATATGCCAGGGTTTATTAAAACCTTATCGAAGCAGCCGTTCCATATTTTCCCTGCGGTCAATACCTTATTTAAAGGCTTACTAGATCAACCGAACTTTAAAGATTTAGATTTCAGCTCGCTACGTATCTCTCAAGCAGGCGGCATGGCGGCAACTGAGCAGACAGCAGCGCGCTGGTTAGAAGTGACTGGCTGTCCAATGGTTGAAGGTTGGGGTATGACAGAAGGGGTTGCCGCAGGTACCGCCAACGTCATCACTGATCGTAAATTTAACGGTACTATCGGCATCCCTGTACCGAGTGTCGATATTATTGTGGTCGATGATAATGGTGAGCAGGTTGGTTTAAATCAGTCGGGCGAGATGTGTATCAAAGGACCAAATATCACCTCAGGCTACTTTAATAAAGATACGACCAATGACTTCACTAAAGATGGTTATTTCCGTACGGGCGACATCATTAGTATGGATGAAAATGGCTATATCACCCTACTTGATCGCAAAAAAGACATGATTTTGGTATCAGGATTTAATGTCTTCCCAAATGAGATTGAAGCGGTGATGCTTGATTGCAAAAGCATCGTTGAGTGTGCAGTGATTGGCATTCCCGATGAAAATCAAGGTGAAGCAGTTAAAATCTATATCGTTCCTGCTGATAACAATGTCACCAAAAGCGATATCAAAGACTTTGCACGTGATAATCTAACCGGCTATAAATGTCCGCGTCATATCGAGTTTGTGAGCGAGTTGCCAAAAAGTAACGTCGGTAAAATATTACGTCAAAAGTTACGTGAAAAGCATATGTCAGACAATCCTCAAACCTTGTAGACCTTAAGCTTCAAAATTAATA
Source organism: Psychrobacter sp. (assembly GCF_035469765.1). Classification (GTDB taxonomy): domain Bacteria; phylum Pseudomonadota; class Gammaproteobacteria; order Pseudomonadales; family Moraxellaceae; genus Psychrobacter. The sequence goes on along the minus strand of NZ_DATIRM010000176.1, from coordinate 1,546 downwards.
AAAACCCGCTACGTTTAATGTAGCGGGTTTTTTATGGTCTTAATTTTGCCTTTACTATTTCTAATGTGAATATCAAAGCAACTGATATTAGCTAACTCTATTCACTATCTGTAACGGCAAACACTTCATGGCTTGTCCGACAATTGACCAGGGTAAGCTTGGGACACAAGCTTCATCCACGCCAGCTTCAATCGCTGCCACAATTGCCTTGGTACCAGTCTCAGCATCGACTTCAAACGGTAAAGGCTTAGCGTTTTCATTGATTTCAGTACGAATATAACCTGGATAAATAGTAGAGACTTGAATCGGCAGTTTGCTTAATAGCATATCAGCACGAATACCTTCTGCCAAATGCGCCAATCCTGCTTTACTTGCGCCATAAGCCGTTAAATGCTTAGGCAATCCACGCATCGCTGACATACTTGATATCACTACTAAATGACCACTATTTTGAGCCCGAAAAATAGCCATTGCTGCTTCACACTGCGCTAGCGCTGATATAAAGTTAATCTCAACCGTACGGCGGTTGGTATCAAAGCGTCCTTTACCAATACGGCGACTTTCACCAATACCGGCATTGACCACCACACGATCAATATGACCAAAGTCAGCCGCGAAAGCATCAAACACTTCAAAAATTGCATCATAATCACTAACATCTAATACGCGATACTCAATTCGAATATGAGGATATTGTGCTATCAGCTCTGTTTGTAGACTCTCCAAACGATCAGTACGACGCGCACAAATCGCCAAATTATAGCCAAGCTTGGCAAACAGTCTTGCCATACCCTCGCCCAATCCTGAGCTGGCACCAGTGATTAAAACCGTTTTGCCACGACCTACTTGTTGTTTATTCAAGCCTTTTAAATAACGTGCTGGTTGTACCGCACCAAGTAATTGATTTTTACTTTTGGTAGCTGTTTTTGCCATTAGGCTGACTAACTTATTTTGCATGGACATTCCCTTATGCATCAATGATAATCTCAAGATAACGTAAACACTTCTAACTGTCTATCTGGCTTTGATATTATCTGCGCTATTGACATACTCCCCCCACTTTCACAAAGTTCAAGTGGGGGGATTCTAAAAGCAAACGCTCTTAGGAGACTTTCTCACGAAGGTCGCAAGTTTTCTGTTTCAACGGGCGACCTTTACTGCATCCTCCCTCCACAGACAAAACGGCACGTCCTGCCGCCAATATATTACGAGCCGCATTAAAATCTGCATTCGCAATATACCTACATTTGACGCACTCAAATTTTGACTGAGTTCGTCTGTTATCGACAGCAAAATGCTTACATTTAAAACAGGTCTGGCTTGTATATTGCGGATTCACTTTGATAAGTAGCCCGCCTCTCCATTGCTGCTTATACTCAAGCATATCAAGCGCCATGCCCCAGCCTTGATCTAGGATTGATTTATTCAATCCTGACTTGGCTTTGACATTACGACCTTTGTTTTCCACCGACCCGCTTGCTGATTTCGACATATTAGCGACCTTCAAATTCTCACAGGCAATCATGGCGTGGCTTTTGCTGAGTGT
>NZ_DATIRM010000175.1:0-3484 GCF_035469765.1 Psychrobacter sp. | reverse complement strand
CCTATCTTTGATGCTGGTCGTTTAGATGCTAACTATGATGTGGCACAAATCGAGCGTAAGCAGACGCTTGCAGGCTATGAGCGTTCAATTCAAACCGCATTCCGTGAAGTCTCTGACGTCTTGGCAACGCGTGCAACCTTGGGCGAGCAGTTAGAGGCGCAGTATCGTTTGCAAGATAATTTTGAACAGACATATCAGATAGCAGATGCCCGTTTTAAAGCAGGTATTTCAAACTATCTTGATGTGCTTGATGCCCAGCGTTCATTATTCTCTACTCAGCAAGGTATACTAGATTTAGAGCTACAAAAAATCGTCAGCCAAATCGAGTTGTACCAAGCACTTGGTGGCGGTGCTAACCTTGATGTACCAACGGTAATTCCTGTGCCGCAACATAGAAATCTGGTACAAGTAGTCAATGCAGCTGCCAATAGCAACAAGGCGAAAGCCACTGCTGCTATTGATGCGGCAAGCTCTGCACGTGTGGTCTCTGCCCAAGAAGCCCTTGCCATTAAACAAGCAGAGCCAATAGAAAAATCGACTTTTAAGCCAACTGCTGTGGTCGATATCAATAATGATGGCAAGACTGATGCTGCGCTTGGGGTAATTACTGAAGAAACTACCTCAAAAGAGACTCGCATCAAAGAAGTCGGTGTCGAGCAAGTGCCGGTCACGCAGATCATTGAGCCATAAGTCTTTATAAAGCCCTAAGTGCGTGACGTACTTTTATCGCGTTGATAGTCGATAAGTACAATCAGCCCTACCGACTTGGTGGGGCTTTTTGCTTTTGATAGTAACTATTGGGTATAGTATCGACATTATATGACGTACCTTTTTAAAAACCTCAGTAGAAAACCTATTAAAAACCTTAGTAATTAAAAAAATAACCGTGATTGCCACTCAGATAAGGAAACAACATGACTTATACTTTTAACCGCCAATTCCCTGAAACTCGCCTACGTCGCCTGCGCTATAATGACAATATACGCGCGATGATTCGTGAAGTTGAGCTACATCCTAAGCATTTTATCGCACCGGTTTTTGTCTTAGAAGGCGCTAACGAACGTCAACAAATCGCTAGTATGCCGGGGGTTGAGCGCTTGTCGATAGACCTGCTCATTAAGCACGCCAAAGACTTGTTGAGCGAAGGCGTCACGACCATCGACATCTTTCCAGTGATTGATAATTCACTAAAGACCCCTGATGGTAGGTCTGCTTATGATGAAAACGCTCTCACTGCACGTGCAGTAAAAGCGGTCAAAGATGCCATACCAGAGATGGTCGTCATGACTGACGTGGCGTTAGACCCTTATACCTCACACGGTCAGGATGGCTTGCTGGATGACTCAGGCTATGTCGTTAATGATGCAACGGTTGAAGTATTGGTCAAGCAAGCGCTCGTCCATGCGCGTGCTGGCGCTGATATCATCTCACCTAGTGACATGATGGATGGTCGTATCAAAGCGATGCGTGATGCCTTTGAAGCTGAAGGTTTTGTGAATACTGCTATCATGGCTTATTCAGCAAAATATGCCTCCGCTTACTATGGTCCATTCCGTGATGCCGTCGGTAGTGCGGGCAATTTAAAAGGTGGGCATAAAAAACAGTATCAGATGGACTTTGGTAATCGCGCTGAGGCGCTACATGAAGTTGCCATGGACATCAATGAAGGCGCTGACATGGTCATGATTAAACCAGGTCAGCCATACTTAGACTTAATCCGTGAAGTTAAAAACACCTTTGGTGTACCAACGTTTGCATACCAAGTCTCTGGCGAATATGCCATGCATATGGCAGCGATTCAAAACGGCTGGCTGACTGATGCGGTGATTTTAGAATCTTTGATTGGTTTCCGCCGTGCTGGCGCTGATGGTATCTTAACCTATTTTGCATTAGAAGCAGCAAGACAGCTAAATAACGCTTAATTTCAGCGTATTTTTACTTAATAAAAAAACCGTACCTGCTGCTATAAAGCCGCGGGTACGGTTTTTTTATTTCTTTACCCTAAAAACTCAGACAGCATTTTATCAAATAGCTCTCTATAAATGTGCCCGCCCATGCGGCTTATCAAAGTCAATAATAGGACCAACGGGTATCACTCCAGTGGGATTAATCGTTGCGTGGCTGGTGTAATAATGCGCTTTGATATGTTCCATATTCACGGTGTCTTTAATACCCGGTACTTGATACAAATCACGCAGATAGCCCCAAAGATTGACATAATCAACGATGCGGCGAATATTACATTTAAAGTGTCCGACATAAACGGCATCAAAACGTACCAACGTCGTAAATAAACGCCAATCCGCCTCAGTTATCGTGCGACCTATTAAGTAACGTTGGTCTGCCAAACGCGCCTCTAACGTATCTAGCGCAGCGAATAGCGCAAATACCGCTTCTGTATAAGCAGCTTGTGTACTTGCAAAACCAGCTTTATAGACGCCATTATTGATAGCATCATAAACAAACGCATTTATCTCATCAATTTCTATTATTGCATCGGATGGTAAAAAATCAGCAGCTATTGCCCCAACGTCATCAAAAGCTGAGTTAAACATACGAATAATCTCAGCAGATTCATTGCTGACGATGGTATTGGTCTTTTTATCCCATAGTACCGGTACTGTCACCCGCCCCGTATAATTTGGCTTTGCCGCGGTATAAACTTCATACAGATAACGTGCATTGATAATGGGGTCAGCGACAACACCTGTACTCTCTGCAAACGTCCAACCTTTATCACCCATAAAAGGGTGAACTACAGACATCGAAATAATATCTTCTAAGCCTTTTAGCTGACGAAAAATAGTAGTACGGTTTGCCCATGGACACGCCAAAGAGACATATAAATGATAACGATTGGCTTCGGCTGGAAAGCCACCCTGACCCGATGGACCAGCACTACCATCTACGGTTACCCAATTTCTAAAGCCTGCATCTTCTCGCTCAAAGCGTCCACCGCTAGATGCTGTGTCATACCATTTATCCTGCCACTGCCCATCAACCAATAAGCCCATTCGATGCTCCTAACCCTTTTACTGTTAACTTAACTTTATTAGATACTATTCGATTATCATAAAAGTCGTTTTTTTATATCTGCAATAGTGTTACTAGATTGCCCAGTATCAAGCGAAGACCCACTATTGACAATAAAAACTAAACCATCATTACATATTAACCATAAAAACTACACAAATAACCTTGTGTAATAGTTAATATAAAGCTGAATAGTAAGTATTCTAATAATAAGGCAGTTTTGTTAGAAAAAAGGCTTGCAAAATAGTGGAAACTTGATAGAATACTCAACCTAAATAGGCGTATAGCTCAGTTGGTTAGAGCGCTACCTTGACATGGTAGAGGTCAGCAGTTCGAGTCTGCTTATGCCTACCAAATTTAGAAATCCCCAGTTTAACGACTGGGGATTTTTTTGTCCGTAAACTATGGGCTGTAGCGGAAAACCTGTTCTTGAATCAACTCATAGTAATGA
>NZ_DATIRM010000174.1:0-6784 GCF_035469765.1 Psychrobacter sp. | reverse complement strand
ATTGGTTATCACCATTGTCAGTCGTCTACATGAGGTGATAGCATGGCTGACGGCAATGCCGGTGCTATCAAGTGCGTGGCTGTATACCCCCGTCAATGCGGCTATTTTACTTATGGTATTGATAGCGATATTGCCTTGGTTGCTACCGCGTGGTCTTATCAGCCGCTGGTTGGTATTGCCACCGCTAAGCCTTTTAATGATGACAATATACGCCAATCAGCAGTCGCTCACAACGACGCCAAGCTTATATATATTGCCAACGGGTGATTCCTATATCAGTGCGGCATTATTGCAATATCCTATGAACAATGAAAAAGATAGCACTGACAAAGATACTAAAAATATCAGTTGGCTATTTTTAGCGGATCATAGACCTAGTGATAGCAAAACCATGCCCAGTAACCTGACAGCAGACAAGCTCTCTGCCACACTAGAGCAGCAATTGGGTAGCTTGGCAGTTAATAAGTTAGAAGGCATCATAGTACAGAGTAGCAGTGGCGGTGTAAGCGATACAAAAGCTTATGATAAAACGAGCGGAGCTGTAAATCCCAATGCTTCAGAGCTTTTACCCATGGTGGTCGCTCATCTCAGTCAGCGTTTGCCTGTTAGCCAATATTGGCAAGCTGGGCGTAGTGAGCGTTGGTCTGCGCTGCAGCGAGCTTATAAGATCACTACGGACTCTCAAAAGACTGCGCCCATCAGCGCCCAACGCTGCGAATCCGGTAAAATATGGCAGCTGCCGAACGGTGATTTAACCTTGCGAGCAATGACAGGTTGGAGCAAGATTGAGGATGCCAGTGTTTGGGACTGTACGGTCGCTATAGATAGCAGCAAACCTATACAAGTCATAAATTATCAGGCAAACGACCCTATTAAGTCCTTACCTGCCACATCATCACTTGTGGCTATGCAAACTAAAAAAGAAAATGAAAAAGTATCAACGATGCCAGATAATAATACTCAATCGCGCCTAATAGTAAATGCAGATACTCACGAGCGAGCATGGCAAATGTGGGCACTATTATGCTCAAATGAATCAGTCGATATGATTTTAAATCAAACCACTTGGCTTGGTCATAGTGCTTCAAACATATCGGGTGAACTCATCAACCAACAACAAATATATGAGACAATTACCTATGATGATAAACCTTTGGAAGCGGCTTTATCATCCTCTAATGCACTCAGCAAAGACAATGCTCAATAAGTGCTTTAGCGCATTATTTGTCATCTCTCATTTATAAAATCTAGCTATTTCACAGAGACGCTATTGAACCGTAACTGAAATGCCACCATACTTGATAACCTATTCATACAGAAAATGTAAACAGTCAAAATATTGATTGTTTCTACATTAGATTTATCATCTGTTTTCTCTTGTTCTACATTGTTTTTGACTTAGGAAGTTATATGCCCAACTGGCCGCCAGACCCTAACAAACGTCCCGATAATTCTGCCAATCAGCCAGCGCCACTACAGCAGTCAAACCAGCCTAGCGGGCAAGAATGGCGCTTGATTGAAAATACTTTATTGGCGAGTGTGGTTGAGCAACGCCGTGCCCGTCGTTGGAGTATTTTCTTCAAATTATTGACCTTTGGTTATATTTTGCTGATATTTTTAATGATTGGTCGTGGTTGCAGTAGCAAAGCACCGACGGCTCTTGATGGTATCGATACCACTAAGCCGCATTTGGCAGTGGTTGAGCTGCAAGGTACTATTAGCAGTGGTGATGTCGCCAATGCTTATGACGTCAATGATGCGCTAACACGAGCCTTTAAAAACAGTCATTCAAAGGCGGTAGTGCTCGATATCAACTCACCGGGTGGCTCGCCTGTACAGTCGGATGAAATCTGGCAAACCATGATGGATTTGCGTAAAGAATATCCAGATAAAAAGCTTTATGCAGTGATTGGCGATATGGGTGCTTCAGGCGCGTATTATATCGCATCAGCGGCTGATGAAATTTATGTCAATCCATCAAGCCTAGTCGGTTCGATTGGCGTCATTATGCCAAGCTATAACGTAAAAGGCTTAATGGATAAGGTCGGCGTAGAAGATCGTACCATTACGGCAGGTGAGTACAAAGATATCTTGAGTCTGTCACGTCCATTAACGGATTATGAAGAACAGCATGTCGAAAAAGTGTTAGATAATACTCATAAGCACTTTATTAATGCCGTAAAAGAAGGTCGTGGTGATCGTCTAAAAAATCCTGAACAGAACAAGCTGTTTTCGGGACTTTTTTGGACAGGTGAGCAATCTATCGAGCTTGGCTTGGCGGATAAAAAAGGCAGTATCTCAAGCTTAGAGAAAGAGCTGAAACTGAAAAATGTAGTCAATTATAGCCCGAGTGACCCATTCCAGCTATTTATGGATCGCTTTGCCGTTAAATTGGGCGCAGGTGTGGGTTCAAGCATCAATCTTGATATCTTGCCACAAGAGGAAGGCAGTGCGCAGATGCGTTAATGGACTTTAATTTTTAGAGTTACCGTGTATGATTGTTAAGGCTGAGCGTGTGATTACGCTCAGCCTTATTTATGTATCGCTGTATAACATCTAGAACCATCATAAAATATAAACTACTTATACCAGCCAATGAGAATGTGTCATGAGTGAAGTCAATTTGCAGTCATTTGCGTCCTTACCGATATCGAAAATAACACAAAAACCCGTCATTCATTTTGCTCATGCTAATGGTATGCCAAGTCCTGTCTATGAGCCTTTTTTTGAAAAGTTGGCGCAAGTTTTCACCATAGAATATATCTCGATGCTGGGCAACACCCCTGATTATCCGGTAGATAATCATTGGCGCAGCCTCACGCAGCAGATTATCGATAGTGTCAAAGATACCTGCGAGAAGCACGGGATCACTCAAGTTATCGCCGTGGGACATTCGCTTGGTGCCATGTGTACGATGCAAGCCTTGTATCGCGCGCCTCAATATTTCTCGCAAGCCATACTGATGGATCCACCGTGGATTTATGGCAAAGTTAGCTTGTTATGGCATCTGGCTAAAACCGCAGACAGACTGCCACTGATGAATAATCGCTTGATGGATAAGCTGTCGCCAGCTGGCGTGTCTAAGCATCGCCGTGACGTTTGGGACAGCCGAGAAGATGCGTATGATAAGCTGCGCCATAAAGGGTTCTTTAAAAACTTTACTGAGCGCAGTTTCCAAGGTTACACTGAGCATGGTTTGCATCAGCGCGCTGATGGCAAAGTCACTTTGGCTATTCCAAAAGCCAGTGAGGTTGCAGTATTTCGCACCAATCCTTCTTGGTATTGGCTGACCCCAAATCGTGCCCCTAAAGTGTCTGTTACCCTGATTATCGGTGAGGACAGTATCTTCTTAAAGCGCCGATTCCCGCAGCAAATAAAGTCGCGTTTAAATATCCCTTATGTCACTCATGTAGGTGGTCATATGTTCCCACTTGAGTACCCAGAGTCCGTATCGCAGCAGGTATTAGCATTGATTGAAAAACAGTTATCTGCTAAATAATAACCGTCTTTATTTTCAATGAATTCCCTTACGCTAAACCGACTATCTTTTTAAGTAGTTTTTAAGCAATACTTCAGTACCGTTTTGAGTGAACACATTATGTCAATGCGAATGCCAAATAGGAGCGAGGCTGAAAATAGTCTAGCTGTAATATTACCTAAGCCTTTATTCACATGCTTAGGAACTTTGCTGCTTATTGTAGGCATGGTGATGACGTTTTTTGTTAGTCAATTAATCGGTGTTTATATCGCCGGCAAACTGGTATTACCAACTGCTAAAAGTGCAACGATAGACGATATCTTCTTTTTTGGCAGCAATGATGGGACGGTCGTCAGTATTTCTATCATGATAGGCTGCATGCTATTAATAGCAATCAGTGCGTTGATTATTCGCATGAGAGGCGGCAATTTAAGACAGTATTTGGTATTAAGACCTTTCTCATTAGCAACGGGTATGGGCATGGTAGGGTTACTGTTGATATTTATGATTGGCAGTCAAGCACTGACCTATATACTCGATGAATCACCACTGTCATTTGTAGATCCTTTATATCAGTCTGTCAGCTCAGTATGGCTGCTTGTTTTTGCGATGGTCATCGTCGCACCTATTTATGAAGAGCTGATATTTCGGGGGTTATTGTGGTCGGCGATTACGGAGCAGTTTACCTCGCCACCTGCTACAGAATATCGCGGGGCAATCGTAGCAAGTTTGGTAACCAGTTTTATATTTGCGGTCATTCATTTGCAGTATGGTATTTATGAGATCAGTACCATTGTGGTACTGGCATTGATATTTTGCTATGCGCGTATCAAATCAGGCTCGCTGATATTACCTATGATATTACATATTGTAAATAACGGCGCGGCTATGTGGCAGTATCTGGCGCAAGTCGCGTAGGAGGCAACAGTGAATACTTAAGCCGTATACACTGTTATTTAATGGTAGGTTTTATCAAGCATCAGGGTTAAGGGCTAATACTTCAGTCGCTGCGTGCTTGATATCATCGATGGTCAAGTGAGGCTTACCGCTCAATGCTTGACGCCATTTGCGCGCACCCATCAGCCCTTGAAATAATCCTAAATAGTGCCGAGTCATCGTTGGAAGCGCTTCCCCTTTAGCTATTTGCTCCTCTAAATAAGGATACAGCTGCGCTAGTATATCTGAACGCTTAGGAATAGGGTCGCCCCATAAGCTATTAGCTTCGGCAAGCAGATACGGGTTATGATAAAAGGCACGTCCTATCATGACGCCATCGATATGCTTAAGGTGTGCCTCAATATCAGCGATGCTCTCAATCCCACCATTAATCTCAATATCAAGCGTTGGGAAATCTTGTTTAAGCCGATAAACATCCTCATAGCGTAGCGGCGGTATTTCACGATTTTGCTTTGGGCTCAAGCCTTGTAGCCACGCCGTACGCGCATGAACGATAAAGCGTGTACAACCACCTGCTGCCACTGTCTGCACAAAATCTGCCATAAATTCATAACTGTCAAAGTCATCAATGCCGATACGATGTTTGACCGTCACTGGGATATCGACAGCTGCTTGCATATGCTTGACCAAATCTGCAACCGTATTGGGTTCTGCCATTAGGCAAGCACCAATCTTATTATGCTGTACACGATCAGAGGGGCAGCCCACATTAATATTGACCTCATCATAACCATGCTGCTGAGCAAATTCTGCACACTGCGTCATCTCAGTGATATCTGCGCCACCAAGTTGCAGTACTAGAGGGTGTTCAAGGTCATCAAAGCGCAGATGCCGCGCGCGATTACCATGTATCAGCGCGCCTGTACTAATCATCTCAGTATACAAATAGACATGTGGGTTAAAAATACGGGCAAAATAACGATAATCTGTAGTCGTCCAATCAATCATAGGAGCAACCGAAAGACGTTTGTTGGTCATATCAACCATAGTGGTTAAGCCTTAATTTTTTAGAAATTTTTAAAGATGTATATGCTAAATGCTGATGGTGTATGCGCCAGTTTGCGAATCACTTATAAGGGCTTGTGAATCTATAATCAATAGGCTGATAAAACATCAGCCTATTTGGATAAAATATTACTAAATGACCTGATTGATTCTTTTGAGTTCAGGCAGATTATAAAAATAAATCCCCATAATTATGGCAATAAAACCGATAAAGACGATATAGAGTGCAGGAGAAAAGCTCACATATAAAGTGGCGTAGCCAAGCCCGAACGGTATCAATACCCCAACAATACCATAAGTGACATTATAGCAAAAAGCCATTCCGGTGAGTCGCACATTGGTAGGAAATAGCTGAATCAAGATGGCAGGTATCATGCCGACAATACCCGCACAAAAGCCCAAAAGCGCATACATAATAAGGATATAGTCGCCACTAGCCTCTAAATGATAGAAGAAGGCGAGCATCTGAGCGATCAAAATAATAGAGCCTATCATCAAAATTTTGCCAAAGTTCTGATGGTTAGAGATGATGCCATAAAAGACACAACCAAAAATCATAAAGACGATGCCAAGACTGTGCGAGAATCCAAACAAGTCAGTATCAAGTGTAAAACGTAATTCAATCAAATCAGGCAGTAAAATAACAACGACTGTGGTAATACTTGAGGCAATTAAAGTGAGAATAAGACCAACAAAGATAGCATGTTTACAATGCTTAAATAGGGTTGTAAAAGGCTTAGCAACATAATCACTGGGTCTTGAGCTTTTCATCTGAGTGAAAAACGGTGTTTCTTCTATCCATCGCCAGGCAAGGAGCGGTAAGACCGTCAGGATAGCTGCGATAAAGAAGGGCAAACGCCAGCCATAATCTGCCAATTGCTCAGTGGTCAACGTACTGTTTAACCAGAGAAAAAAAGCATTAGAAAATAAAACGCCCACAAAAAAGCTTGCAGTAACGTAGCTACAGCTTACAGACAGATATTGGCGCGGCACATGCTCTGCGACAAACACCCAAGAAAGTGGCACATAAAGACCGTATGCCATGCCATGTATGATTCGCAAGACGATAAACAATGCTGGCGCTGCCAAACCCCATTGTGCATAAGTAGGTAGGCACCCCATCGCGAATAAGCTTGCTGCCGTGACCAAGATACTAATCAATAATAAAGGCTTGCGACCTTTGATATCGCCATAACGTCCAAAGATAACACCACCGAGTGGACGTGCAACATAACCAATGGCAAACAGTGCAAGTCCCTGTATCTTTGCAGTGTTGGGATCGGAGCTGACAGGAAACATAGTCGCTGCCATCACCTCTGCAAGATACAGATATATTAAAAAGTC